>CAMORY010000105.1 GCA_946624395.1 uncultured Clostridia bacterium
TAAAGTTATCATAGTGTCGTTAATGTCTATGCTCGTAGTGGCGTTTTTGCCAGTGGATGCTTCCGTTAGATACTCGGTGTTCTTTTTGCTGTTTATGCCAAGCGCGACGAGTACCGCTATGTTCGCCGTAAAATTCGGTAAAGACGGCGATTTTGCGTCCGTCTGCGTGCTTTTATCTACCGTTTTGTCGGTTATAACTATTCCGCTTTTATATCTCGTAATAAGCGGAGTGTTCGGAATAGCCGTTCCGACCATTTAGGAGGGATAATATGAAAAACTTAACAGCGGTAATCACCGGCGCAAGCGGCGGAATAGGTCGCGCTATCGCTTATAGCCTTGCAAAAGAAGGCTGTAATCTCGTTTTATTCGGCGGCACGAACGCGAAAAAACTCGAAGATACCGCTTTAGCGCTCAAAAAAGAGTTTAACGGTATAGCGGTGGATTTTTATCCCTGTGATTTAACCGACGATAAATCGGTAATATCGTTATTTAAAAAGGCGGCAAAGAATGGGGTTGACGTTCTGATAAATAACGCGGGGCTTGCCTACAGCGCGCCCGTGGAAAATACGGACATGCAAACTTTCGATAGAATAATGAAAGTAAATTTCCGCGCGCCCGTTCTTCTTACCAAAGAAGCGTTGCCCTATTTAAGGCTGTCGAAACGGGCGAGTATAATAAATATCGCTTCGGTAGTGGCGCATAACGGCTATCCGCTGCAAAGCGCATACACCGCTTCTAAACACGCGCTTTTGGGCTTTACCAAGTCCATAGCCGCGGAACTTTATAATCAGGGAATACGCGTGCACGTTATATCGCCCGGGGGAGTATACACAGATATGATAAAAACCGCGCGCCCCGATTTAACGGGCGAAGATATGATAATGCCCGAAGACGTCGCTAATACCGTTCTGTTTCTGCTTAAAAACAGAACCAACGCCGTTATAGACGAAATAAGGCTTCACCGCGCGGCAAAACAGCCGTTTTCGTAAACTTGTGTTCGGCATAAATATTTAAAATAAATAACAGCCGAGCCGCTTAAAAAGCGGCTCGGCTGTTTTAACGCGTTAAGCGTTTGTTTACATTAAAGACTTATAAAGTCATATTATTTCTTCTACGGAAGTTTCTCTGGGATTTCCGGGGCGGCAAGCGTCGTCGTAAGCAGACTGCGCAAGCGCGGGGATATCTTCTTCTTTTACTATGCCTTTTAAGGTGGTGGGGATGCCTACGTCTTCCGCAAGTTGTCTTACTGCGTCAACGGCGGCTTTTCTGTATTCCGCCTGACTCATCTTTTCTACGCCTTTAACTCCCATCGCTATCGCTATATCGCGGTATTTCGTACCCGTAAATTCCGCGTTGTACGCCATAACCGTGGGTAAAAGTATCGCGCAGGCTTTGCCGTGCGGAGTATCGTAATACGCCGAAAGCGTGTGCGCCATAGAGTGGTCAACGCCAAGTCCTACGTTTGAAAAGCCCATACCGGCAACGTACTGACCGAGCGCCATGCCTTCTCTGCCTTCCGCCGTGCCTTCAACCGCCGCGCGCAGCGAACGTGCAATAATTTCAATGGCTTTAATATGGAACATATCCGAAAGTTCCCAAGCGCCTTTGGTTATATAACCTTCTATCGCGTGGGTCAAAGCGTCCATACCCGTTGCGGCTGTAAGCCCTTTGGGCATCGAACTCATCATATCGGGGTCGACTACCGCAACTACCGGGATATCGTTAGTGTCTACGCATACGAATTTGCGTTTCTTTTCCACGTCGGTAATAACGTAGTTTATGGTAACTTCCGCCGCAGTACCCGCAGTCGTCGGAACGGCTATTATCGGCACGCATTTATTTTTCGTAGGTGCAACGCCTTCTAAGGAACGAACGTCCGCAAATTCGGGGTTGTTGGCTATTATGCCTATAGCCTTGGAAGTGTCCATAGACGAACCGCCGCCTATCGCTATTATGCAGTCGGCTTTGCACGCTTTAAACGCGGCTACGCCCGTCTGTACGTTTTCTATCGTGGGGTTGGGCTTAATATTGCTGTACAATTCGTACGGAATTTTCGCCCCGTCTAAAATATCAAGCACTTTTTTGCTTACGCCGAACCTGATTAAATCGGGGTCGGAGCAAACGAAAGGCTTTTTAAAACCTCTTCTCTGTATTTCGGTAGCGATTTCTTTAATCGCGCCCTTGCCGTGATAAGACGTTTCGTTGAGAATAAATCTGTTCATGTGTTGCACTCCTTATTGTGTTTTCGGTATTAACCGCATTTATTTTGATTATAATATAAAAAAATCAACGTGTCAACTTTTTATCGGAAAAACAGGACTTTCCGATTTATTTATGTTATAATAAACGCGTTATTTGCTTACCGCAAACTGGATACTAGCGGTTTTCTGCGTATTTTCGTGGAAAATCCGCACGCTTTACCCTTAGTAATCATAAAAATGCCTTTGTAAGCAAGCATTTTTATTTGTGTTATAATCATTATATAAAGAAAAGTTGTAAAAGGTGGTTGTAGTATGAAAGAAAACATATTTCCGCATAAAATTATCGAAAGCATCGATTGTAAAGACGTGGGCGGGCTGTTGGTTAAAAAGCCTTTGCAGATAGGACTTAACGAAAGTAATATAACGTATTTCGGTACGGGGTCGTATATAGTGCTTGACTTCGGTGCGGAACTGCGCGGTGGGATAAGAATTTTGACCTTTCACGCAAAGAATATACCCGTGAGAATCAGATTCGGCGAAAGTCTTACCGAATGCTACGCGGAACTCGGCGGCCGCCGGAACGCGACTAACGACCACTCTAACAGAGATTTTACCGTCAATTTGCAGGATTATTCGGATATGAAATTCGGCGGAACGGGTTTCCGTTTCGTAAGGCTGGATTTTTACGGCGAAGCGACTGTAAAAAGCATAGTTGCCGAAAATCATATATTAAATAAACAACCGCTGTACGTTTACGACGGTCAAGATAAAGAAATAAGGGATATATTTTTCACCGCAAAGCGAACGATAGATTTATGCGCCGCGGGCAATTATCTTTGGGACGGAATAAAACGGGACAGGCTGGTCTGGATAGGCGATATTCACCCCGAAATGCTGGCGCTTACCGCGCTTTACGGGCGTGTGAAAATTATAGAACGTTCGTTGGACTTCGTAAAAGACCAGACACCCTTGCCTAATTTTATGAACGGATTTCCCATGTATTCGATGTGGTGGATAATAATCGTTGCTGATTACCTTAAAATGACGGGTGCGGAAGACTTTGCTGAAAAACAGACGGAATACTTGAACGGGCTTGTAGATTTAATGTTAAAGCACGTTTCTGTATCGGGCGAAACGCTTTATCCTTTGGAGTTTGTAGACTGGCAGACGCACGGGCAAGCGGACGAAACGCACGGCGTAAGGGCTATAAATATTGTGGCGGCAAAAAAGGCGATAGAAGTCTTAAAGCACTTTAATCAGAATATCGAAAAGGCGGAAGAATTATTGAGCCGCCTTATGAAAAAGGAAATAACGGTAGAAAGCAGTAAGTCGGTTTTAGGGTTAAAATATTTCGCCGTAGGTCTTAATGAAGCAGATAAAAAGAAACTAGTTGTGGGCGGCGCTAAAGGAATGAGCACTTTTATGAGTTATTACGTCTTAAAAGCAGTTGCGTCGTTCGACAAGGCGAAAGCGTTGGATATGCTTAAAACTTATTACGGCGCTATGCTTGATAAGGGCGCGACGACTTTTTGGGAAGATTATAATATAGAGTGGTCTGATAATTCCTGTAGGATAGACGAAAAACCGAAAGATGGCGAAAGGGATATACACGGAGATTTCGGAGCGTATTGTTATATAGGGTTTAGGCACAGTTTATGCCATGGCTGGTCGGCAGGCGTTATAAGGTTTATTCAGGAAGAATTATCTTAAATATGTAATTAGTGTAAAAATTAAAAAGGACGGTGAAAACCGTCCTTTTATGTTTGGCAGGGGTAGCTGGATTCGAACCAACGAAGTGACGGAGTCAGAGTCCGTTGCCTTACCGCTTGGCGATACCCCTAAAATTAAATTGCTATTGTA
>CAMORY010000106.1 GCA_946624395.1 uncultured Clostridia bacterium
ACTTCGTAATTCCCACACATGAAAAGACCTATAGGGCAATCGGCCGAGTCGTTAATTGCCGATTTCGAAAACACCCGGCCTTTCGGCGAAAGATACACTCTTTTATCCTTATGTTCGGGGTCTACCGCTTCTATCGCCGAAGATATAGGCTGCGCCATGATAACCATACCCGCGCCGCCGCCGAAAGGCGTATCGTCGCACTTTTTATGCTTATCCAGCGTGTAGTCGCGAATATCGGTTATAACTATTTGGGCTTTGCCGCCGTCCACCGCCCGCCCGATAATGCTTTCCTTAAGCGGCGCGAACATTTCGGGAAACAGCGTTAAAATATCAATTCTCATAAAGGCAAATCTCCCCGAAGCGTTTTTCTTTTACCGTAATAATTTTAGCCGCAATATCCACGCTATACAGCGCGTCTTTTAAAAAGGGAAAGCGCACGGTTTTTCCGTCCGCGGTTTCGCCGACGAACACGTCCGTTTTAGCCGAAATAACTTCTTTAACGGTGCAAATTTCCTTGCCCGTTTCGGTAATAACCTTGCACCCGATAATATCCGCTATATAGTAGGAATTTTCTTCCAGCGGCTCTGCGTCTTCTCTTTTGACGTGCAGAAACTTACCGCGAAAGAGTTCCGCGGTATTTCTGTCGCAAATTTCCGATAAAGACAAATACACGGCGTCCGCCGCAATCTTCGTGCCGCTTACGCCGTAGTTTTTGCCGTCGATTATAACGTTTTTAAGTCTTTTAAACCGCGCGGAATCGTCGGTCAAAGGCATAACCTTCAACTCCCCACGAACGCCGTGCGGTTTAACTATAAGACCGATTTTAAAAGTATCTTCCATAGAAATTATCCCCGCGGCGCTGAACAACAATAGCGGCAGCGCCACGCGCGCGGAAACTTATTCCGCGTCTTTTTCTTTGATTTCTATATTATACTTTTTGTTCTCTTTCAAAGAACCCGCTTTGACAAGCGTGCGAAGCGACTTGGCAATTTTGCCCTGTCTGCCGATAACCTTGCCCATATCAGCGGAATCCAAGGTTATAGACACGTTAACGTTTTTCCCGTCGTCTTCTACGTCGTAAACGATAGCGTCTTTATTTTCGGCAAAAGTTCCGACGACGAATTTAATAAGTTCTATCATAAGACCTTACCTCTTCGCTTATTTCTTGGATTTGCGAACCTTGGTTTTAGACGGGGAAAGTTTAGCGGGCTTTTCGATAACGCCTTCGTTTATAAGAAGGTTTTTAACGGTCGCGGTGGGCTGAACGCCTTTTTTAAGCCAATCGAGCGCCTTTTCCTTGTCGATAACGACTTCCGCGGGATTAGCGATGGGGTTGTAGTGCCCGACCTTGTCCACGTAAGCGCCGTCGCGCGCGTTTCTGCTGTCCGTAATTACGATACGGTAGAAGGGTGATTTTTTGTCGCCCATTCTGGTTAATCTCATTTTTACTGCCATAATATATCTCCTTGTGCGTTAAAATTTAAACGCTTTATTATTTTTCATCTGTTTCATAAGTTGCTTGGTCTGCTCGAACTGCTTTAACACCCTGTTTACTTCCTGAACGCTCGTTCCGCTGCCTTTCGCTATGCGCTGCTTTCTGGAAGAGTTTATTATGTTCGGGTTCTGCCGTTCTTTTTTGGTCATAGACTGAATAACCGCTTTCATCGAAAGCATTTTCTTCTCGTCCACGTCTTCTTCGCGGATTTTGAACTTGCTAGCGCCAAGCCCCATGTTGGGCATCATAGAAAGCACGTCTTTTATGCCGCCCATCTTTTTCATCGTCTCGAACTGCGTAAGATAGTCGTCCAAAGTAAAGGAATTTTCCTTTATCTTTTTCTCCATCTTTTTGGCGTCTTCTTCGGTTATCGCTTCCTGCGCCTTTTCGATAAGGGTTAAAACGTCGCCCATACCCAAAATGCGGTTTGCCATACGGTCGGGATAGAACGGCTCTAAATCGCCGAGTTTTTCACCCACCGAACAGAATTTTATAGGCTTGCCCGTAATGGCTTTGGCGGAAAGCGTAGCGCCGCCGCGCGTGTCGCCGTCAAGTTTGGTAAGCACCAAGCCCGATATTTCCAGACGGCGGTTAAAAGTCTCCGCAACTTCTACTGCGACTTGCCCCGTCATAGCGTCAATCACCAAAAGAATTTCCGCGGGGTTTACCGCCGCTTTTATCTCTTCAAGTTCGCGCATAAGCGCGTCGTCTATCTGAAGTCTGCCCGCGGTATCGATTATAACCGTGTCAAAACCGTATGATTTAGCGTAAGCCACGCCTTCTTTTGCTATTTTAACGGGGTTTCCCTGCCCCTTTTCAAAGACGGTGCAACCCGCCTTTTCGCCCACTACTTTAAGTTGGTTTATCGCCGCGGGGCGGTACACGTCGCACGCAACGAGTAGCGGCTTTTTGCCCTGCTTTTTAAGCATAAACCCGAGTTTTCCGACAAGCGTGGTTTTGCCCGCGCCCTGAAGCCCCGCCATCATTATAACGGTCGGCAGATTGTCTGAAACCGCAAGTTTTGCGTTGGTTGCGCCCATTAACGCGATAAGTTCTTCGTTGACGATTTTAATAACTTGCTCGGTCGGACTTAAACTCTTTAAAATCTCCTGACCTACGGCGCGTTCGGACACTTTTGCAACGAAATCTTTGACTACGCCGATATTGACGTCCGCCTCTAAAAGCGCAACGCGCACTTCGCGCATAGCGGTCTTTATTTCGAGTTCAGTCAGCCTGCCTTTTTTGGTCAGTTTACTGAAGATATGATTAAGTTTTTCCGAAAGTCCTGAAAATAACCCCATTATCTACCTAAAATTTCGTTTAGCGCCGTTTTTTCTTTATCCGAAAGAGTGTCGGAAAATTCAGAAAGCGCGTCGTACTTTTCTTTAAGGTGCAAAACGTTCTCGTACTCCGATAATTTTTCCTTTATCTTCTTTATGCCGTCGAAAGCGCTCTGCCTGCTTGCCCCCGTTTCCACAGCCATTTCTGCAAACGACATATCAAGCGAGTAGCGCATAGAAAACAGTTCCCGTTGATATTCGGTCAAAAGTCCTTTATAAATATCGAACAGTTGCACGAAATAAATATCGTTTTCCATATTAGCGCACCCCTTATCGCCCTTACGTGATGAGATTGCTTCGCTCTCGCTCGCAATAACGGACTTGTTGTCATTGCGAGACCGCGTAGCGGTCGCGGCAATCTCTTTTATCCTATGTAAACCGTTTTTGCTTTACATACGGATATTTTACACTAAAAAATATCACCTGTCAAGCATTTTTACCTAACATATAATTTTAAATGTTTACGCCCGCGTGAATTTTCACGCGGGCGTAAACGGGTGTTTTGACAAATTTCCTAACCTTTCGATAGGCATATTTATATTATATTCTTACAGTTGTAAGAAGTCAAGTATTTTTCTTACAAATGTGAGAATATAAAATTATGGAAAATATTTTCAAAGAAAAATTAAAGATTTTAAGAAAAGAAAAAAGAGTAGGACAAGTTGAACTTGCAAAAGAACTCGGCGTCAGTAAAGGAACTATAAGCCTATGGGAAAACGGTTTACGTGAACCTACTATGTCAAGTCTTATTCGTATTGCTAAATATTTTGATGTGAGCGTTGATTTTCTTATCGGAACAACGGAAGATTAAACCCCCTTTGAAACCAAAGGGGGTGTTGTTGTAATTTATACCTTTAAAGAGTTTTCGGAATTAGGGGATTTTTAAGGGGGAAGAACGGATTCGAAAAACAGTTCTTCCACCTTAAAACAGTGCTTCTATAAATTCTTTTGCGTCAAAATCTTCTATATCGTCGATTTTTTCACCCGTGCCGACAAAACAAACGGGCACTTCTAACTCGTAGGAAAGTGAAATTATAAACCCGCCCTTTGCCGTACCGTCAAGCTTGGTTAAAATTATACCGTCGATACCGACTGCCTCGTTAAACGTTTCTACTTGGTTATAAGCGTTCTGCCCCGTCGTCGCGTCAAGCACGATAAGTTTTATAATCTTCGCGTCAGGATATTCACGCTTTAGCACCCTGTCCATCTTTTTAAGTTCTTCCATTAAGTTGGCTTTAACGTGTAATCTGCCCGCCGTGTCTATAATAAGCACGTCGGTTTTTTTGGCTTTGGCGCTGGATACCGCGTCGAAAACCACGGCGGAAGCGTCCGCCCCTTCGTCGCTTTTTATAATCCTTACCTTTGCCCTGTCCGCCCATACCGAAAGTTGGTCTACCGCGGCGGCGCGGAAAGTGTCCGCGGCGGCAATCGACACCGACTTGCCTTCTTTAATGAACTTGTTGGCAAGTTTGCCTATCGTAGTGGTTTTACCGACGCCGTTTACGCCCACTACCATAATGGCGACGGGCGGTGTAAACTCAATCGGCTCGGCATAGTCCAGCGTTTCAAACAGTTCCTTTTTTAAAAGGTCTATAACGTAGTCTTTATCGCGGCATTTTTCTTTTATCGCGGTTTCGCGTATTTCGTCCACGATTTCCATAGCGGTCTTTACCGACACGTCGGAAGAAATAAGTATATCTTCTAACTCTTCGTAAAAATCTTCGCCTATTTTATCTTTTGAAAAAAGTCCGCCGAGTTTTTTTGCCAAGCCGTCTTTAGTCTTTGACAGCGCGGCTTTTAACTTTCCGAATAATCCCATAATTATCCTTATATATCGTTTAATTTACTGAAACGCTGCGCCGCTTTCGATATTTTCCACGTCCGCAAGTTTAACGGAAACCATTTTCGACACGCCCTTTTCCTGCATGGTAACCCCGAACAGCGCGTCGGCAAGTTCCATAGTCGGCTTTCTGTGCGTGATGACGATAAACTGCGTTTCTTCCGAGAACTTTTTAAGGTATCTCGCAAATCTGTCGACGTTGGCTTCGTCAAGCGCCGCTTCTATTTCGTCCAGCACGCAGAAAGGCATAGGGCGCAAACGTAATATAGAGAAAAGTATCGCGATTGCGGTAAGCGCCTTTTCGCCGCCCGATAAAAGCGAAAGTTTCTGCAGTTTCTTTCCCGGCGGCTCTGCGATTATTTCACCGCCCGCCTCTAACCTGTCTTCCACCTGCGAA
>CAMORY010000107.1 GCA_946624395.1 uncultured Clostridia bacterium
ATATTGTGTCGTGGAAATCCGCATTATCCAATGTAAAGGGAATTTATCTTATTGTAGATACTTTTACAGGTAAACAATATGTCGGGAGCGCTTACGGCGATGAGTGTATATGGCAACGGTGGTCAAATTATGCAAAAGACGGACATGGTGGCAATGTGGAACTTAAAGAACTGTTAAAATTAAATGGGGAAGAGTATAAACTTAACTTTAAGTATTCTATTTTAGAAGTCTGCAATATGAATTTAGGAAACGAGTATATAATTCAAAGGGAAACGCATTGGAAAGAAGTTTTGCTGACGAGAAAATTCGGCTTAAATAGTAATTAGATAAATTTTCAAGAAACAAGTTTTTAAGCCCGCGACAACAGTCGCGGATTTAACTTTTTCCCTTAAAGGGAATACAGATTGTTTAATAAATTATCTTACGCGTTAAATTTGAAAAGTTCCGCTCCGCCGTTTAGGCAGTCGTTTTAAATATAAGGTGTTTGCCTACGAAAAAGGCGAAAGAGGTTAACGCAATGCCCGTCAAAAGGTCGGTAGGGTAGTGCATACCTTCGTATAGGCGGGAGATAGATACAAGCGCTATGAACGCATAACAGCAAGTATATATACAAAAATTCAAAAATTTGCCCTTTTTGTTAAAGTACAATGGGATTAACGAAAAAGCAAGCACGATTGACGAACGCGAAGCGTGTCCCGACGGGAAAGAACTGTTAAACTGATGAGATTGCACGACGTACCAGGGCGCAAAGTCTCTTGGGCTTGCTAATTCGGTATATCGGAATCTTCCGAAAGCGGGTTTAATAATATCGCTACCGACCATTGCCGCGAAAACGGTAATAAACATAACCCATACGATTTTTTTATGCAAATCGGTCAAATTCTTGTTTGCAATATATTTATTTATAAAAACGCAAGCGCAAGTCCATAAGGCGTACGCAACCATAGACGGAACGAAAAGTATAGGCAGGTAAGAATATTTACAAGTAAAAGAACCTATAAAAAAGTAGTATACGTATAAAATGCCCAAGAAAGCATAAAAAGCGATTTTTGCCGCGGTTTTACGGGTTTTAGTATTCATTATAACGGAAACGATAGCGTAAATCCCGACGTAGGGCATAAAAATAGGACCGAGAACTTCAAAAATCTTGCCGAAAGTCGTTGACCTATTAAATAAAGCGTCGGTTATCTCGTAATCGCGGCTTGTGAAAATCGCCATCAAAGCGACGTAAACCGCCAAGAAAAAGCCAACGCCTATTATAAAACCGTTTTTCTTTAAAAAACTTTTCATTAGTATTTTATATGTTTTTTACACGTTAAATCTGAATAACACCACGTCGCCGTCTTTTATGACGTAATCTTTGCCTTCCGAACGCACCTTTCCTTTTTCTTTTGCAGCGTTAAAAGAGCCGAGTTCGACTAAAACGTCGTAGTCCACGATTTCCGCACGGATAAAGCCCTTTTCAAAGTCGCTGTGGATTTTGCCAGCCGCCTGTGGCGCTTTCGTGCCTTTTTCTATAGTCCAGGCACGGACTTCTTTTTCGCCCGCCGTTAAATAACTTATTAAGCCAAGCAATCTATAAGAAGTTTTAACCAAGCGGTCAAGCCCGCTTTCTTTTTCGCCCAACTCTTCTAAAAACGCGCGTTTTTCGTCGTCGGGGAGTTCAGAAAGTTCTTCTTCGGTCTTCGCGCAGATAACCAAAGATTCCGCCTTTTCGGTTTTAGCAAAATCTATTACTTGTTTAGCAAGCGGAATACTTTCGGGCTTTTTGCCCATATCTTTTTCACCGATATTCGCGGTATAAATTACGGGCTTACTCGTGATTAAAAATAAGCCGTTTAAATATTCTTTTTCTTCTTCGGTGCAGGGGAGTGTGCGCGCGGGTTTTAACGCGTTTAAATGGTCATAAAGCCTTTGCAAAAATTCCGCTTCGATTTTATACTTTTTATCGCCCGTTTTAATGAGCGAATTCGCTTTGTCGAGTTTTTTACTTACCGATTCGGTATCGGCAAAGATGAGTTCCAAATTTATGGTTTCTATATCGCGCAAGGGGTCGATGGAATTGTCCACGTGGGTGATATTCTCATCTTCAAAACAGCGGACGACGTGAACTATAGCGTCCGTCTCGCGAATATTTGCTAAAAATTTGTTGCCCAAGCCTTCGCCCTTGCTTGCGCCCTTAACGAGCCCTGCAATGTCCACGAATTCCACGACCGCGGGAGTGATTTTTTTGGTGTTGTACATTTTGCCAAGGACAGAAAGTCTTTCGTCCGGAACGGCGACTATGCCGACGTTAGGTTCAATCGTACAGAACGGGTAATTTGCGCATTCCGCACCCGCTTTGGTGATTGCATTAAAAAGTGTCGATTTACCGACGTTCGGAAGTCCTACGACGCCTAATTTCATAATTTTTTCTCCGAAAATACCGTTTGTTGGTTTTTTATATAACAATTATAATTCAAATAAAAGAAAAAAACAAGTTTTTGATTTGCATTTTACCGCCCGTTTGTGTTAAAATATTTCAGGATACGGAGTGAATTATGGATTGCAAACAATATATAGCGAAAAAATTAAATATCGACGGCTTTGATGCGGCTACCGTTTCGGGGTATATCGAAACGCCGCCGGATACTACTTTCGGCGATTACGCGTTGCCGTGTTTTTTTCTCGCTAAAATTCTGCGCAATTCGCCCGTTAATATTGCTAGAGCGTTAAAGGAAAAATTTACCACCGACGAAGTGATTACCGAAGTGAACGCCGTCGGCGGATACCTTAATTTTAAAATCAACCGCGCGGGGTTTGCTAAAAACCTGCTTAAAGAAATTGCCGAAAAGGGGAATAAATACGGCGCGGACGATATGGGCGCGGGCAAAACCGTGTGTATAGATTATTCGTCCATAAATATAGCAAAGCCCTTTCATATCGGGCATTTATCGACGACTGTTATAGGCAGCGCGCTGTGTAAAATTTTGCGCTTTTTGGGCTATAAAGTGGTTGGCATTAACCATCTCGGCGATTACGGCACGCAATTCGGAAAGTTAATTGTCGCGTATAAACTGTGGAGCAGCCGCGAACAGGTGATTTCGGGAAGACTTAAAGAACTTACCCGCATTTACGTCAAATTCCACGAAGAAGCGAAGTTAAATCCCGCGCTAGAAGGCGGAGCGTGGCATTATTTCCACTTGATAGAGCAGGGGGATAAAGAGAGCAACGAACTTTTCGGGCTTTTCAAAAAGATTACGCTTGAAGAAGTCGACCGTATTTACAAGATGCTTAACGTGTCTTTCGATTCCTATGCGGGGGAGAGTTTTTACAACGATAAAATGGCGCCCGTAGTCGAAGAATTGAAAGGAAAAAATCTTCTTGTCGAATCGGACGGCGCGTCTATTGTCGACCTTTCAGAATACGATATGCCGCCGTGTCTTATCTTAAAATCCGACGGCAGTTCATTGTACGCTACGCGCGATATTGCCGCGGCAATTTACCGCAAGAACACCTACGATTTTTATAAGTGTCTTTACGTTGTCGCGTATCAGCAGAATTTGCACTTTAAGCAGGTGTTTAAGGTCATAGAACTTATGGGAAAGCCGTGGGCGAAAGATTTGGTTCACGTTGCCTACGGTATGGTAAGTTTAGAGAGCGGTTCTATGAGTACGCGTGAAGGCAAAGTGGTACTTTTAGAAGACGTTATCAATAAGACGGTTGAAAAGGCGCGTAAGGTTATCGAAGAGAAAAATCCCGCGTTAAAAGATAGAGAGCGCACGGCGCGTGCGGTAGGCACGGGCGCGGTTATATTCGGCGCGCTTTCAAATAATAAAATAAAAGATATAGTATTCAGTTATGACAGGGTGCTGTCCTTTGAAGGGGAAACCTGCCCGTACGTTCAGTACACCATAACCCGCTGTTTCAGCGTGCTGAAAAAGACGGGAAATCCCAAAGCGTTTACCGTTCCCGATATGTGCGAAGCGGAGTACGCGGTTATTTCCGAACTCGGCAGATTTCCGTCCGTTATTAAATCGGCGGCGGAAAAGTACGAACCGTCCTTTATTACGCGGTATGCCGTAGACCTTGCGCAAGCTTTCAGTAAGTTTTATATCGATTGCAAAATCGCTTGCGAAGACGAGAATCTGCGTAATTTCAGGCTGGCGATAACGGACGCCGTTAAAACTGTTTTAATAAACGCGTTAACCCTTCTCGGTATCGACTACGTAGAGGAAATGTAAATGAATAAGGCAGTTATTTTTGACCTTGACGGCACGCTTTTAGACACGCTTGACGACATAGCCGACAGCATTAACGCTATGCTTAACGAGTACGGCTACCCTAATATCAGCAGGGAACGGGTGCGTGCCATAATCGGCAGCGGCGCGAAAAAACTGATTGCCGACGCGTTGCCCGAAAAACTGTCCGATGAAGAATTTATAAAGCGCCTTGAAACCTATAACCGTATATATAACGCTTCGGGCAGTCCCAAAACCAAACTTTTCGGCGGCGTAAAGGAAGTTCTTTCTGAACTCAAAAACCGCGGCTATCGTCTTGCCGTACTTTCCAACAAACCCCAACACTCTCCGGATAAAGTCGCGGAAAAAAATTTAAGCGGATTAGGCTTTGATTTTATCGGCGGGGAAAGCGATAAAATCAAGTGTAAGCCAGACCCCGCGGGCGCGCCGTACGTTTTTGATAAACTCGGCGGAAAACCCCAGAAAGCGGGCCTTCTAGGCGACGGGGGAACGGAGGTTTTAGCGGC
>CAMORY010000108.1 GCA_946624395.1 uncultured Clostridia bacterium
CATTATTTTAAAGCCGAAGTGGTGTGCTGCGTTCCGATGAGCGAAAAGCGGTTAAAGAAGCGCAAATACAATCAGTCGGAAATACTTGCGGTAAAAGTTTCGGAAAAAATCGGCGTTCCGTTTTCCGCGTGCATTGAGAAAACGCGGGAGACCGAACGGCAGGCAAAACTTACCCGCGCGGAAAGGCTTAAAAATCTTACCGATTCTTTTAAGGTTATTGATAAAAAGGCGGTGCGCGGTAAGAACGTTCTGCTTGTAGACGACGTTTCCACAACGGGCGCAACGGCGGAAGCGGTCGCGTTAAAACTTAAAAAATCGGGCGCACTGCGCGTTTATCTTATTACCGTTGCGAACGTTCCGTCCAAAGACGGGTATTAAAACATAAAAAATATCGGATTTTATTTATCATAATTTCAGTTAAAATTTTAAGGAGAAATATATGGGCTTATTCAGGTATATTCTCGGCGGCGAAGCGAGAAGGAATCTAAAAAAACTCGATAAGATGGCGGACGGCGTGTTAGCGCTTGAAACGACCTATCTTAAAATGACCGACGGGGAACTAATAAAGCAGACGGAAGTTCTTAAAAACAGATTAAGCGGCGGCGAAACGCTTGACGATATTCTGCCCGACGCGTTTGCGGTCTGTAGAGAAGCGGCGGCGCGAGTTCTGGGTATGAAACATTATAAAGTTCAGATAATCGGCGGTATCTGTCTGCATCAGGGCAGGGTTGCCGAAATGAAAACGGGTGAAGGTAAAACTTTGGTCGCAACTCTTCCCGCATATCTTAACGCGCTTACGGGGCAAGGCGTTCATATCGTTACCGTAAACGACTATCTTGCCGCCCGCGACGCGGAGTGGATGGGTAAAGTCTATAAATTTTTAGGGCTTACGGTAGGCGTCGCTATTTCGGGTATGGAAGACGCCGATAAACAGAAAGCCTATGCTTGCGATATAACTTACGGCACTAATAACGAAATGGGTTTCGATTATTTAAGGGATAACCTTAAAAGCCGTGTGGAACAGATGGTTCAGCGTCCGCTTAACTTCGCCATCGTCGACGAAGTGGACTCCATTTTAATCGACGAAGCGCGTACTCCGCTTATTATTTCGGGGCGCGGGCAGGAATCCAGCGATAAATATATTTCCGCAAACAGGTTCGTAAAAACACTCGTTCCCGAAAAGGATTTTACCATAGATATAAAAGAAAAATCCGTTCAGATAACCGAGAGCGGCGCTAAAAAGGCGGAAAGTTTTTTCGGGCTGGTCAGTTTTTCGGATATAGAAAACGCGTCGCTATCGCACCATATTCAGCAGGCGTTAAAGGCGAACTATATTTTTAAGCGTGATAACGATTACGTAGTAAACGACGGCGAAGTTATTATCGTCGACGAGTTTACGGGGCGTTTGATGATAGGCAGGCGGTATTCGGACGGATTGCATCAGGCGATTGAGGCCAAAGAAGGCGTTAAAATCCGCAACGAAAACAAAACGTACGCGACGATAACCTTCCAGAACTATTTCAGACTTTACAAAAAACTTTCTGGTATGACGGGTACGGCGAAATCCGAAGAAGAAGAGTTCCGCGCAATCTACGGGCTTGACGTTCTTGAAATTCCGACCAATAAACCCGTTGCAAGACGTGATATGCCCGACGTTATCTATAAAACTGTAAACGGCAAAAACAAAGCGATAGTGAACGAAATTGCAGAGCGCCACAAGAACGGTCAACCCGTGCTTGTCGGTACTATTACCGTCGAAAAGTCCGAAGAAATAAGCAAACTGCTTATCGCAAAAGGCATACGGCATAACGTATTAAACGCGAAAAACCACGCGCGTGAAGCGGATATCGTAGCGCAGGCGGGCAGGTTCGGCGCGGTTACCATTGCAACCAACATGGCGGGGCGCGGAACGGATATTCTTTTAGGCGGCAACCCCGAATTTATGGCGAAGAGAAAACTGCGCGAAGAAGGCGTAAGTGAAGAAAATATCGAACTTGCCACTTCGTTTATATCCGATATTCCAGACGACGTAAAGGCTATTCGCGAACATTACCACGAGATATACGCTAAATTTAAGGAGCTTACCGACGCGGAAAAAGAAAAGGTAGTAGCGGCGGGCGGCTTGCATATTTTGGGTACGGAACGGCACGAATCCCGTCGTATAGACAACCAGTTGCGCGGTCGTAGCGGACGTCAGGGCGACCCGGGTTCGTCCGTATTCTTTATTTCTTTGGAAGACGATTTGGCGAAGCGTTTCGGCGGCGAACAGATGAAGAGAATTTACGAGTTCTTTAGAATCGACGAAGACCAGCCGCTTGCGTCCAAAATGCTTTCGCGCAGAATCGAAGCGGCGCAGCGCTCAATAGAAGGCAGAAACTTCGGTATAAGAAAACACGTGTTAGAGTACGACGACGTTATGAACAAACAGCGCGAAGTTATGTATGCGGAGCGTATGAAAGTCATAAAGGACGAAAACGTGCACGAAGATATATTGAAACTGATTCCCGATTTCGTGCGCTACACCGTCGGCACGGTTATAGATAACGAAAATAAGCCCGAAACGTGGAACTTAAACGCGCTTAACGAAATAATAGAACTTAAACTTCTGCCGAAAGGGACGGAGTTTATCACCAAAGAACGCGCCGAGAACTGGGATTACGAGTATATGATGGAAAAACTTGTAGACGAAACTATTTCCGTTTACGAAGCGAAAATTGCGCGCTATAAAGAAGAAGGCGTAAACTTTTCCGAAGTGGAAAGGGTTGTTCTGCTGCGCAATATCGACACCAAGTGGATAGACCATATCGACGCTATGGA
>CAMORY010000109.1 GCA_946624395.1 uncultured Clostridia bacterium
CTACGTCAATACGGCGTTTTTCGCCGTTCGCGACCAGAAGATACACTATAGAACTTTTTACTTCGTCCGCTATATCAGAGTCAAATAGCGCTGAAAACAGCAGTTCCCTGTCCTTACCCGCGCCCGCGGAACACAGTATAAACGCCGCGCCCTTTGCGGTCTTTATATCTTCCGAATAAAGCGACAGTTTAAGCGTTTCACGCGTTTTATCGTCTGCGGCATATATCTTCTTACCGCTTAAGTATTTTGCTATTTCACGCTTTGCCGCTTTTGCTTCCGCTACGGGCAACGCCTTGGCGTACGGCAAGGGTAAAATCAAGTCCGCTTTGGAATTGTCATTTTCAATATCCTTAAAAAGCGGGAAAAAGTACGCGTAAAAAGCGTCTTCGGGGCTAATTTTAAGTGCCGTCGTCATAGCGTTTACGCCGCTTTTATAATCGCCCAAATTCATAAACGACACGGCGTAAAAAAAGTTCATCATATCGTCGTACGGGCGCTCTTTTAAGATTTCCGCTATACACGAGTTGGCGGTTTTATGGTCGCCGCGCTCTATGGCGCAGGTCGCTATCTTATAGTTTTCGGACTTGTCGCTAGTTCTCACTTTAAGCGCTTGGTCGTAATAATACTGCGCCTTATCCTTATCCCCCCGTGCCGAATATAAAGACGACAGATTGCAGTAGGCGTTCACGTTTTCGCCGTGGCGGTAAATGGAATCCTTGCATACGTCAATAACTTCTTCGTCGCGACCGGAAAGAAACAGCGAAGTAGCGTAATCGCCGCTTATATCCATCGTGCGGCACTCTGCGGGAATTCTTTTAAACTGCCTTGCCGCCATAGCCGCATCCCCCGCGGAAAGCGCGCGCTTGGCGTTTTTCGCCACCCCCGAATAGTCGGCTACATTATACGGGTACGCGATATAATAGCCGTCCTTTCTGAATTCCGACGAAGAAAAAAACCTTATTATCTCTTCGTCAAGCCCTTCTTCGGCGATAAACCCGTCTTTTTCCATTTTTAAGTGAAAATAGTAGCCCGAAGCCCACAGGTTATCGAGATAGAAAAAGTTGATGGCAAGTTCTTCGTAAGCAACGCCCTGCTTGTCTTTGGGACAAACGGTAAGATACTTGAACCAGTAGCGGTTTGAAAGTTCCAAAAGCCCCATATCGGTATAGCAATCGGCAACGTCCGCTATCGCTTTGTAATCGTTTGAGCCCGCGTTTAGCACAGTAAGGTACAGCCCGAGCGCGCCTAACAAATCGCCGCCGTCCGCCTTATCGTCGGCAAGCCGTTTATAAACGCTTACGCTCTCAAATTTTTTCACTACTTTTTTCATATGCTAAAACATTTCAGCCACGTCTTCCGCGCCGAAAGAATATTCTTTGCCGCAGAATTCGCAGTTTACTTTTATTACCTTTTCTTTTGCTATTATGTCTTCAAGTTCGGCTTTGCCTAAAGACACGAGTATCCCTTTAACGTATTCCCTATCGCAAAGGCACTTGTATATCGGATTGTATTCAGTAAACTCCGCGCCGCCGAACAGTTCCTTAAAAAGCCCTTCCGCGCCCAAATCCCGTATCTTTGCCGAAACGTCTGACAAGGATTTTACGATATTTTCCGCCTTTATGAGCGAACTTTCCGTTGCGGCGGGCATTGCCTGAACTATAACTCCGCCAGAGCCCACGCACGTGCGGTCAGTACCGATTAAAACGCCAAGCGCCATAGCCGTGGGCTGCTGTTCGCTGTACGCGTAATATGCGGTAAAATCTTCGGCAATTTCGCCGCTAACTAGCCCGCAACTGCCGGAATACGGTTCTTTAAGTCCCATACTTTTAACGACGGTTATTCTGCCCGTTTTGCCGACAAACCCGCTTACGTCGAGTTTTCCGTTTGGCTTTAAGGGCAGTTCCGCCGTGGCGTTCGCCACCGAACCGCGCATAAATAAATCGCCGCCCCCGCACACGGTAATCCTGCCGCCCGCGCCGTCCCCTTTGACGTTTACGAATAGTTTATCTTCCTTATTTTTAAGCCCGCTTGCCATAAAGGTACAGGCGGTCATAGTTCTTCCGAACGCCGCCGCCGCAACGGGCGATAAATTATGAATTTTTATGCTCTCGTTCACCATATCGGTGGTATCAAGCACCGCGACGGAAATTTCCCCGCCAAAAACGAGCGATTTTAACAGTTTTCCCACATTACTACCTTTCAAATATCAATTACAAATTACTAAACGCGTTTTAATCGAAATGCCCTTCTTCAAGTTCTTGCCTAGTCGGAAGGGGCGGCGTGTCGTCGCGCTTATAAAGCAGTTTTAAGAGAATAGGCGCAAGCAAAGAACTTACCATAACAAGCAGCACCACTATAACCCTGTACTTTGGGTCGATAATGCCGCCCGCTATACCCTTCTCCATAACGATTAAAGCCACTTCGCCGCGCGCTATCATACCGACGCCCGTTTTAACGCTGTCTTTAAACCCGAATTTCATAATCCGCGCCATACCGCCGCAACCTATGATTTTAGTTAAAATCGCGACCAGCGTAAACGTCGCCGCAAATAGCAGCGTTTCGGCGGCAAAGCCCTGAAAACTCATTTTTATCCCTATCCCCGCGAAAAAGATAGGCGCGAATATAGTATAAGAGTTTATTGAAACCTTTCTGTCGACGTACTGCGCGGACTTATGGTTGGTTGAAAGCACCAGCCCCGCTATATAAGCGCCCGTTATATCCGCCACACCGAACACTTTTTCTGCAATAAAGGCGTATAAAAAGCAAAGCGCTATGGATAAAATGGGTATTCTTCGCGTATGCGGCGCTTTTTTCTCTATGTATTTAAATAGTTTTGAAAACCCTATCCCCGCAAAGATTGCGAACACGAAAAAGGTTAAAATCCATATAATTGCAATAAAGGCGTTGCCGTTCGGGTTGATTAGATTAAGCACGGTATTTTCCGCACTCTTTGCGCCAGACAGCGAAAGAACTATCGCAAGTACCATTATGCCCAACACGTCGTCTATTATGGCGGCGGAAAGTATAACCGTGCCGACTTTTGTCTGTAGTTTACCCAGTTCCCTTAACACTTCGACGGTAATTCCGACGGAAGTCGCCGTCATTATAACGCCTACAAATACCCACGAAAACGCGCCGTGAGAAGCATCAGGCAAAAACAACGCGCCAACCCCAGTTCCCGCGGCAAGCGGCAATAAAACGCCCGCGGTGGCGACTGCAAAGGCAACCGCGCCAGTACTTTTAACGTCTTTAAGGTTGGTTTCAAGCCCTGCGGTGAACATAACGAAAATTACGCCTACTTCCGCAAATACTTTAAGATATTCACTCTCATCTATCGGGAATACCGCCGCACCGCTAAAATCAAACATCAAAGACCATATGGCAGGACCTATAAAAATCCCCGCCACGATAAACCCGAGCACCTGCGGAAGTCCTAACTTCCGCATTAAAATGCCGAGCATTTTTGTCGAAAACAATATTATCGCTATCTGACAAAGAAAATCCGTAATTTCCATATCCGTTTTACACTTTTTATCTTTATTCCGATTATAATATTAAAGAACGCAAACTTTGTTGTTTACGCCCTTTAAGCAAATTTTTTAATATATCCGCGATTTTTTAACGTCTGCGGTTGCGCTTCATAAGTTCTTTCTTGGCTTTTTCTATGCGCTTATCGCGTTCCGCTTTGTCTTTCTCCGCCGCCTTTTCTTCTTCGGTCGGCAAAAACTCGGGGTCGTTTTTATGCTCTTCGACGTACTTTGCGTAATCGTCGTATATCGCCTGCTTGCTTTCGTTTAAGCGCACTATATCGTCGCGGTTAAATGAAGTAGGCAGTTCCGCCACTTTCAGTTCGTCGTCGGTTATCGGTTTTATCGGGCGGGAATTAAGCGAAGTACGCGTAAGCGCCACCTGTTTGCGGTATTGCTTTAACGCTTCGGAATTGCTCTCCTTTACCTTTTCGTAAATACCCCTGTTCTTCTGCGCCCCGGGAACTTTGTCGTTTATAAATTTATCGTAAGCCCATTGACAGAAATCCGTCCACACAAGAAGAACCTGCGAAAACCCGATAAGCATTATCGCTATTATTCCTATCGGCATAAAAATGCCGCCGAGCATAAGCAACAAGAAAGGTATAAACCCGAGCAGCAGGAAAAACGCGTTCTGCGGCAACAGCCCTATGGTAAATAAAAAGGAATTTTTTATAAGCGCGCGGAATTTAAGTTCGTACGTTATACTCATCGTAATCATATGCATAGTCATAAAGGTAAACAATATAATCATAACGATGGATAACACTTTTGAAACGACGAAAAGCCACGCGCTACCCGCCCCGCTTGCCAGATTGAAATCGGCAACGGAAACGGAAATCACCGACAGATAAAACACGATAGAATACAAGAGTGCGATAAGAAGCATCTGCTTTATATTCTGTTTTATGCCGCGCCAGAAGTCGTTTGCGACGAAGATGCCTTCCGTCCAGACCATATTTCTTATAACGTACGCGCCGCCAGACACGCCGAGCGCGGCTATCATAAGCACTATGGGTAAAAACAGGTAAGTTATAAGGTTGACGTTAAACACTATTTGCTGTTCCGCTCCGACAAGCGAAAGCGGCGCCTGATACCCCACGCCGAAGCCTTGCGCGAACGGCATAGACGCGCCGAAACTCGATATCGCCGCCGAGCGGTAGAATATCAAAAGAAAAAGCGGGATAAAGAACAACAGCACGAGCAGATTTAAAAGCACTAGTTTCCAGAACCTGCCTTTAACTATATCCCAGAACAGTTCCCAACGGTTAGACGGAAGCGAAGCCCTTGCGTAGCCTTCCGATTTTTCTGAACCGAGCATAAGTCTTTCGATAAGACCGCGTTTTTTACCAGCCATTTGTACCACCTTTGCACTCGCGCCGTGTTTTGCGGCAACGGGTGCAAACAATAATTTTCTAATATAATATTAAACTAATTTTAAACTTTTATCAAATAAAAAACGGGCTTTAACCGAAAAAAACTTTACTTTTTTTACGGCGTTTGTTAAACTATTAAAAAAAGTATAAATAAATTTTAATTTCGGAGATGCAAACATGAGAAAGTACAACGTGGCAGTAGTCGGCGCAACAGGCATGGTCGGCAGAAAGTTTTTACAGGTTTTGACGGAAAGACAACTTCCCGTAGAAAACTATTACCTTTTCGCTTCCGCAAAATCCGCGGGAACGGAAATAGATTTTATGGGCAAGCCGCATAAAGTCATAGAACTTAAAGAAGAAAATATCGTCGATAAAAAGATAGATATCGCGCTGTTTTCGGCGGGTGGGGACGTCAGCCGCGAATTTGCGCCAATCTTTGCAAAGCACGGAACGCTCGTTATAGATAACTCCAACGCGTGGAGAAGGGAAAAAGACGTACCGCTCGTTGTTCCGGAATGCAACGCAAAAGACATATTATGTCATAGAAACATAATCGCTAACCCCAACTGCTCTACTATTCAGGCGGTAGTGGCGTTAAAGCCCTTGCACGAAGCGTTTAAGATTAAGCGCGTCATCTATTCCACCTATCAGGCGGTATCGGGCGCGGGCGTTAAAGGGTTCAACGACCTTAAGGGCGGCATCTGCGGCGAAGCGCCCCAGAAATTCCCCTACCCCATATTCGGAAACTGTCTGCCGCATATAGACGTATTCTTGGATAACGGCTACACGCGCGAAGAAGACAAGATGATTTTCGAAACCAAAAAGATTTTGGGCGACCAGAATATTAAAATCACCGCGACCTGCGTACGCGTTCCCGTGTACTACGGACACAGCGAATCCGTTAACGTAGAATTCGAAAAACCCTGCACCGTAGAACAGGTAAAAGACGTGCTGTCCAAAGCCACGGGCGTAGTTATTCAGGACGACCCGTCCAAAAACTTATATCCTATGGCAATCACCGCGGAAAACCGCGACGAAGTGTTCGTCGGCAGAATAAGGAAGGACGACACGGTAGATAGCGGCATCAACTTCTGGGTAGTTGCGGACAATATCAGAAAGGGCGCTGCGACCAACGCCGTTCAGATTGCCGAATACGCTATAAAAATGGACGCGGTAAAAGACCAACTCAATAAATAACAACGCGGCTTTATCGGCGTTATTTATAAAATAAATTTTTTCGGAGGGTAAAATGAACAAAATTATTTTCGAAGGGGTTTGCACCGCAATGATTACCCCGTTTACCAAAGACGGAATAGACTACGCGGCGTTCGGACAGCAAATCGATTTCCAAATAGAAAGCGGCATTTCCGCCCTGTGCGTATTAGGCACTACGGGCGAAGCACCCACGATTACCGACTCTGAATACGACTCGATAGCAAAGTTCGCCTACGATAAAATCGCGGGGAGAGTGAAGTTTATTTTAGGTTCGGGCAGCAACTGCACCAAAAAAGCGATAGAAAAAAGCGTGCTTGCCCAAAAACTCGGCGCGGACGGATTACTCGTCGTAACCCCGTACTATAACAAATGCACGCAGAAAGGGCTTGTCAAATACTACAACGATATATGCGACAGCGTGGATATCCCCGTTCTCTGCTATAACGTACCCGCGCGCACGGGCGTGAATATCCTGCCCGAGACCATGGCGCAAATTGCCGAACACAAGAATATCGGCGGTATCAAAGAAGCCTGCGGCAATATGGAACAAATCTGCGAAACGGCAAGGCTTATTAAGGATAAAACGGCGCTGTATTCTGGCGACGATAACCTTAATCTTGCTATGCTTGCAATAGGTTCTAAAGGACTTATTTCGGTGGTATCAAACGTGATACCGAAAGAAGTCAGCACGGTAAACAAACTGTTCGCAAGCGGCAAGCCGCAGGAAGCCAACGAACTGCACGAACGGCTACTTCCCGTCATTGACGCAATGTTCCGCGAAGTAAACCCTATCCCCGTAAAACGCGCGATAGAACTTTTAGGTATGGGCACGGGTATAGTGCGCGCACCGCTTACCGAATTAGAACCCGAACACACCCGAGAAATGATAAAAGTCTTAAAGGACTTCGGTTTACAGGTTAAAGAATAATATGAAAATAATAATATGCGGCGCGCTTGGCAAAATGGGCGCTAAAGTACGGGAAAACGCCAATAAAGCCGAAGACGTTATTCCCCTTTGCGGCGTAGACAGAACCGCGACCGATTTAAACGGATTTAAAGTGTACGCAAATTTCGGCGATATAACGGAAAAGGCGGATGTTGTTATCGACTTTTCGGCAAAAGCAACGCTTAATTCCGTATTAGACTACTGTTTAAAAACCGATACCCCCGCGGTGCTGTGTTCCACAGGCTACGATAGCGAAGATATTGCCGCAATCAACACGGCAAGTAAAAAAATCGCTATTTTCCGCTCGGCTAATATGTCGCTCGGCGTAAACGTTTTAATCGAAACGGTGAAATTTGCCGCTAAACGGCTGTACGGTTTCGATATCGAAATAATAGAAAAGCATCACAATAAAAAGGTGGACGCGCCCAGCGGCACTGCCGTTATGATAAAAGACGGCATAAAAGAACTGTTCCCCGAAATGACGGAAACTTACGGCAGATGCGGTTTAGTTGGCGCACGCGATAAAAAGGAAATAGGCATACACGCCGTTCGCGGCGGCACAATCGTCGGCGAACATCAGGTAATTTTCGCGGGCGATAACGAAACGCTTACATTTACCCACCAAGCGGAATCGCGCGACGTGTTTGCGGCAGGCGCAATAAAAGCGGCGCAGTTTATCGCAGGAAAGAAAAACGGGCTTTTCGATATGAAAGACCTTTTGTCGGAAAATGCTTAAAGAGACTATTGAAAAAGTTTTGCGGGAAATATCCCGCGGCAATAATTTGGGCGAAAAAATAACGCTCGTTGCCGCAACAAAAATGCAGAGTGCGGAAACGATAAACGCCGCGATAGCAAGCGGTGTAGAAGTCGTCGCCGAAAACAAGGTGCAGGAATTCCGTGAAAAGACGGCTCTGCTTTCACCTTGCAGACAGCATTTTATAGGGCATTTACAGACCAACAAAGTAAAATATATAGCCTGTAAAGTAGAACTTATCCACTCGGTAGACAGCGTACGTTTAGCGCAAGCGATAAACGACTTTGCGGCGAACAGAAACGCCGTTCAGGATATTCTTATAGAGATAAACGCGGGCGGCGAAGAAACGAAAAGCGGCTTTTCTTTTGAAGAAGCGGCGGCGGCAGTTAAAGAAATTGCCGAAAACTTTAAAAACATCCGCATAAAAGGGCTTATGGCAATGCTACCTGAAAGCGATGATAAAGAATATCTTGCTAATCTTTGCGATAAAATGCGCGCTCTATACGACGGGCTTATTAAAGACGGCTACCCCTTTACCTACCTTTCAATGGGTATGAGCGGGGATTATAAAACGGCGATAGCGCACGGCAGTAATATGATACGGCTCGGCACGGCGCTGTTCGGGAAACGGAATTACGGAGGTAATAACTGATGGGAGTATTCGACTTGTTCGGCAGAGCACCGAAAACCAAAGACAACGAAATGCGGTACGCGACCGCGGTAAAAGACTACGGCACGAATAAAGGCGGACCCGTATCGGTATTCGACCCGAAATCCTACGAAGACGTAGAAAAGATGATAGACGCGTTAAAAGAAGGTAAAAACGCCGTAGTGCATCTGGAAAAACTTAAAAAGGAAACGGCACTCCGTATTCTCGATATGCTGTCCGGCGCTATCTACGCTTTAGGCGGCGGCGTGTACGAAATGGAAGAAAACATCTTTATGTTCTCCCCCAGCGGCGTTGAAATTTTATAATATATATAATCCGATTTTAATAAAATAATTTACGCCCCGTTAAGGCTACTTAACGGGGCGTAAATTATTTTAAATACCCTTACATACCCCAGACGAACCAGCAGAACAAGTATCCGCCAAGTACCGCAACCAGCGTAAACGGCACGCCGATTTTAAAGAAATCGGAATTTTTGACCTTATACCCCGCTTTGTTGAGTATTCCTATCCCCACGACGTTGGCGGAAGCGCCGAACGGCGTTAAATTACCGCCGAGCGTTGCGCCGCACAATAGCCCGAAATAAAGCAGATACGGCGACACCGCGGGTAGCGAAGCGGAAAGCAGTTTAATTACGGGCAGCATTGTCGCCACGAACGGGATATTATCGATAAACGCGGA
>CAMORY010000110.1 GCA_946624395.1 uncultured Clostridia bacterium
AACTTGTGGCTATTTTAGCGGCGGAAGACGCAGAATTGTATCAAAAGTTGTCTTCCAAATAAAATCTGAAAAATTTTAATTTACGTATTGTAATTTCAGATAAAATATTGTATACTGTTAGTAATAAAAGTTTACGGGAGTGTTATTTATGAAGATTTTTTACGGACCTAAAGGCACGGGCAAGACCAAAGCCATTATCGATTTTGCAAATTCTGCGAAAGATGCCGCTAAAGGGCACGTCGTTTACATAACCGATTCGGATAAGTACGGGTTTGAACTTAAAATGCCCATCAGATTTTTGAATACGTCTGATTTCGGCATCGCTTCGGAAGACGAATTCCGCGGTTTCATAAAGGGCATAGTTGCTTCTAACGGGGATAACGAATACGTGTTTATCGACGGGGTTGCGCGTATCTGCGGTAAAAAACTTGGCGAAATAAACAGTATTTTCAATACGATGGACGCGTTGGAAGATAAATTCGGCGTTAAATTCGTTTTAACCTGTAGCGGCACTAAAGAAGAATTGCCGGACTTTATATTAAAGTACGTCGATTAACTTGCTTTTTATAATTAAAATGTAGTAAAATAAAAGTCGGGGAATTCTCGGCTTTTATTTTTGTTTTCAGGAGAAAGTTTATGCAGTTTGTAAGCACCCGCGGCAAATTTGCGGTGGAAAACGCAGCCAAGGCTATCACTAAAGGACTATCGGACGACGGCGGGCTTTTCGTTCCGCAGTACTTCCCGAATCTTACCGCCGAATTAGAAAGTATGCTTTCTATGGACTATGCGGAACGCGCGGCGAAAGTTATCGGTTCTTTTCTTACCGAATACGACGGGAAAGAACTTCTTTCCGCGTGCAAAAAGGCGTACGCGCAGTTTGACGAAGGCGACGCCGCACCTGTCGTTAAGATAGACGACGGGCTTTTCGTGTTGGAACTGTTCCACGGCCCGACTTTGGCGTTTAAAGACATTGCGCTCACGCTTTTGCCGTATCTTATGAGAAAGGGCGCGGATATTTCGGGCGTTAAAGAAAATATACTTATTCTCGTCGCAACGAGCGGCGATACGGGTAAAGCGGCGCTTGAAGGCTTTAAAAACCAAACAGGCATTAAAATTTGCGTGTTCTATCCGTCCGAAGGCGTTTCGGATATGCAGAAAATGCAGATGTGCACGCAGGAAGGCGATAACGTCAACGTCGTGGGCGTAAAGGGCAATTTCGACGATTGCCAGACCGCCGTTAAAAAGATATTCACAAGCAGCGATATAGCCGCCGAACTGTCGGCGGAAAACGTAGTGCTTTCAAGCGCTAATTCCATTAACTTCGGAAGACTTGTTCCGCAGATATCCTATTATTTTTCCGCCTATTTAGACCTTGTTAATTCGGGAGAGATTAAATTAGGCGAAAAAATAGACTTTACCGTGCCGACGGGTAATTTCGGCAATATTCTGGCAGGGTACTACGCTAAAAAAATGGGGCTTCCGATAGGCAGACTCGTTTGCGCGTCCAACTCCAATAACGTGCTTACGGAATTTTTCGAAAGCGGCACGTACGACGCGGACAGAGAGTTTTTTAAGACAATGTCCCCGTCAATGGATATACTTATTTCAAGCAATTTGGAGCGGCTTATTTTCGAACTTTCGGGAAGAAACAGCGCGCTTACAGCAAAGCGTATGGAAGACCTTAAAAAATCGGGCAAATATTCCATAACCGAAGACGAGAAGAAAGCGGTCAAAGCGGAGTTTTTTGCCGATTATTGCGACGAAGAAGAGTGTTCGGAAGTTATATGCGACACGTTTGAGAATTCGGGCTATCTTGCCGACCCGCACACCGCGGTGGCTTTAAAAGCGGCAGAGACCTATTCCGCGCAATCGGGCTGTAAAAACAAAATGGTCGTTCTGTCGACGGCAAGCCCGTATAAATTTTCGCAGAACGTGTTAAAATCGGTAAGCGGGAAAATGATAAAAGACCCGTTCAAGGCGGCGCAGGCGCTCGAAACGTTGTCCGCTTGCCCGATACCGCCGCAGATTTCGCAGTTAAAGAGCAAAGAAAAGAGATTTACTCAAGTTATTGATAAAACCGAAACCGTTAAAACCGTCTGTGAATTCGCGGCGAAATAAAACGGGATTGTTTCAAGGATTGTTATGGAAGAAAAAAAAGTTTTATTCAGCGCTATTCAGCCGAGCGGCATTTTAACGATAGGGAACTATCTCGGCGCGCTACGTAATTTCAAAAAATTACAGGACGATTACGACAGTATTTTTTCGGTGGCGGATTTGCATACGCTTACCGTACGGCAGGACCCCGCTAACCTTCGTAAAAACGTTTACGAACTCGCGGCGCTTTATCTCGCTTGCGGTATAAACCCCGAAAAATCTGTGCTGTTCGTACAGTCGCACGTTTCCGCGCACGCGGAACTTACGTGGGTGTTAAACACTATCTGTTATCCCGGCGAACTTTCGCGTATGACGCAGTTTAAGGAAAAGAGTAAATCGCACGAAGATAACGTAAATATGGGGTTAATGGACTATCCCGTGCTTATGGCGTCGGATATTCTGCTTTACCAGACTGATATCGTGCCCGTCGGCGCGGACCAAAAGCAACACTTGGAACTTTCGCGCGATATAGCGATAAGGTTTAACAACCGTTTCGGCGACACATTTAAAGTGCCCGAAGGCTATATTCCCAAAACCGCCGCGCGCGTTATGAGTTTGCAAGAACCGATGAAGAAAATGAGTAAGTCGGACGCTAACTTAAACGCGTTCATCTCTATGGACGATGATACCGACGCGGTTATCAGAAAGTTTAAGCGCGCAATAACCGACAGCGACAACAGGATAATTTTCAGCGAAGATAAACCCGGAATAAGCAATCTTTTAACCATTTATTCCGCCGTAAGCGGTAAAACCGTCGAACAGGCGGAACAGGAATTTATAGGTTGCGGCTACGGCGCCTTAAAATTAATGGTAGGCGAAGCGGTCGCGGCTATTACCGAGCCGATAAGACTTGAAAAGAACAGGCTTCTTGCCAACAAAGATTATCTTGACGACGTGTTAAAGTCAGGCGCTGAAAGGGCGGAAAGAAGAGCCTACAAAACGCTTGCAAAGGTATATAAAAAAGTCGGACTTGTTCCGAGAAAAAGGGGATAAAGATATAAAATGTTCGGCTATATAACGACCGATTTTCCTAATCTTTACGTTAAAGACACGGTGCTGTATAAGGCGGCGTACTGCGGGCTTTGCAAAAGTATAGGGAAAATATGCGGAACGCGCGGGCGGTTTCTGTTAAATTACGATTTGACCTTTTTATCCGTGTTCCTTCACAACGTTATAGGCGAAGATTTCGATATAAAAAAAGAACGGTGCATTTTACACACGATAATAAAGCGCCCCGTGGCAACGCCAGACGCGTTGTCATTCAGAATAGCCGCGCTTAACGTTATTTTAGCCTACTATAAATTATCGGATAACGTTATCGACGAAGGTAAGGGTAAGGTTAAGCGTTCGTTTTTCAAAAAGGCTTATAAAAAGGCTAAAAAAGCCCAACCGATTTTAGATAAAATCGTTAAAGAAAATTATCAGGCGCTTATAAAACTCGAAAGAGAGAATTCCGATAGCATAGATATGGTTTCAGACCCGTTCGGCAGTATGATGTGCGGTATCGTCAAAGAACTCTCCGGTGAAAAGTTTACCGATAATATCGGGGAACTTGCGTACAATCTCGGCAAATGGATTTATCTTATCGACGCGCTGGACGACTTCGATAAAGACAAAAAAAGCGGCAGTTTTAACGTGTTTATCAACGCGTATAAAGATTTTTCCGATAAAGAGAGTTTTATCAGCGCTAAAAAAAGCGAACTTGAGTTTATTTTCGGCGGCATTTTGTCGCAGATTTATACTTGTGCGAAAGAAGTTTCATATAATTTTAATCACGATTTAACCGATAATATTCTTTATAAGGGGATATTCGTAAAAACAAAAAACGTTATGGAGTATAAAAAATGCAAGAATACTACAAAATTTTAGGCGTAAACGAAAACGCGACCGATACTGAAATCGACGCGCAGTACACAAAACTTAAAGACAAATATTCGCGCGAAAGGTTTTACGAAGGGGAAATCGGCAACGATGCGGCGAGAAACTTAACCAAACTCGAAACCGCTTACGCCGAAATTAAAAAATATAGGGGTGAAAAAGTGAACGATAGCGGCACTTCTTACAATTTTTCCGAAGTGGAAAACCTGATAAAGAACAATAAAATAAACGAAGCGCAAAACGTGCTGGACGATATTACCGACAGAAATGCCGAGTGGCACTACTTGCAATCGGTTATATTCTATAAGAAGAACTGGATAAACGAGAGTAAAAAACAGTTGGAAATCGCTTTGAATATGGAACCCCATAATCAAAAATATTCCGACGCGTATTCCAAACTCAAACAAAAAATTTCGTATAACGAAAGTCAGTTCCGTTCTGGCAACGCGCAGGGCGCTTACGCAGGGGACGATAGACAGATGGGCGGCAGCGGTGCAAACGATTGCTTATCCTTTTGCGCGACCTGGTGCTGTATGAATATGATGTGCAATATGTGTTGCAGATAAAATGAAAAGTCGCACTATAACCGTTTCGGCAATATCCGCGGGACTTGTTGCGATTTGTCTTGCCGTCGGTATTTACGTCGGTTTTGCCGATGTGTTCGCGCTTATTGCGTCGTCGGTTTTCGTTATTTTGCCCTTATACGTTAAATCCTATAAAGGTTGTATACTCGCGTATCTTGCAGGCGGAATTTTGGGGCTGATATTCGGGTGGTTTAATTTTGTTTACTCCTTTGTTTTTCCCGCATATTTCGTATTTTTCGGGGTATACCCGATAGTAAATTGTTATTTAAGAGATAAAAGGGTTAAGAAATATATTTCTCATCTTGTCGGGCTTACTTGGTGCGTTGCCACCTTTTACGGAATATATTTCTATTATACGAAGGTAATGGGGCTTGATTTTAACGATATTCCGCATTACCTTGAGTGGATTAGCGATTATATATTGTATGCTGTGGGCGTAATCGGCTTGATTTTTTACTTTATTTATGACAGGTTTATTTTTATAGTCAGAACGCTTATCGACAGGTATTTAGGTAAAATAATCAAGTAGTTTTATGGATTTTTGACGGGGAAATGAATAAAAACGACGTAAGAGAAGGCACCGTTATCGCTATGGGCATGAACGGCGAAGGGGTGTTGAAGGATAATGGAATAGTAGTCTTCGTACCGTTTGCGCTCGTGGGCGAAAAAATCAGGTATAAAGTTCTCAAAGTCTCTTCGGGCTATGCGTACGCCAAGGTGGAAGAAGTTTTAACCCCCGCGGAAGAGCGCATAAGACCTAAATGCCCCGTATTCGGCAAGTGCGGCGGGTGTCAACTCCAGCACGTTAAATACGCGTCCCAGTTAAAAATTAAAGAGGACAATATCGCCGGCTGCTTTAGAAAAATCGCTTTTACCGAAGTTTCGGTAAAACCCACCGTCCGCGGGGACGACGAGTTTCGGTACAGAAACAAATTGCAACTACCCGTATCGGTGGATAAGCAGGGCAAAACGGTTATAGGCTTTTATGCGGAAAATTCGCACAGGGTAGTACCCGTGTCCGATTGCTTGATAAACGCCGTGTGGACGGCGGACGTTATCGCCGCTTTTACCGAATATTTTAAGTTGTCGGGGTTAAAGGGGTATGACGAAATATCGCATACGGGCGATATTCGTGAAATAGCCGTTAAAGAAGCAAAGGGCAAACTTATTATAACTGTGATTTCCACTTTAAGCGATTTGCCCGATAAAGATAAACTTATAAAAATTTTACAGAATAAAGTCAAATACGTTTTTGCGCTCTATTTAAATGTAAACGTTTCCCGTTCCAACGTTATTTACGGTGAAAAATTTATACATATTTACGGAAGCAAAGACTTTGCCGCCGATATGCTTGGCGTGCGGTACAGGGTGGGCGTTCAGAGTTTTATGCAGGTAAACGACTGCGTGTGCGCAAAGTTATATTCGACCGTATGCGCGCTTGCCTTGGCGGATGAAAATACTACCGTTATCGACGCATCCAGCGGGGCGGGGGCTATGACGGCTTTCCATGCGGACGGTCGGCAAAAG
>CAMORY010000111.1 GCA_946624395.1 uncultured Clostridia bacterium
CAATCTTCGGTCAAAACGTGCGAAAGGTCCACGAGCGTGCCGTTTACCTTGCCGCAGACGGCGTTCCTTAAAAGCCCTTCCGAAATGGACTTCGCTACGTCCGCTACCGTAGAATTTACCGCAAGTTCTAAAGTGCTGCCGTCTGGTAATGAAATTTTCATAATCTTTTCTCCTTAATATAAAAAATCCTTACGGCATTAAAGCCATAAGGACGAAATAATTTCCGCGTTTCCACCTTAATTGCAACAACCACTTAAAGGCTGCTGCCACTCTTTCCGAAATAAAGCGTTCGGCACGCTTGCCCTTTTATTTAGCGGTGGTTTCGCCTTTTTTAACGCTACGGGCTTTCAGCCGCCGCCCGCTCTCTTAAAAACGCTAAAACGCTACTTATCCGCACTTATGGACTTTTTAATTGTGAATATATGATATACCCTTTTTACCCGTTTGTCAACTTTTTTTAAGACTTTTTAAAAAGACGCGTTTTTTTGCGCGAAATACACCCTGTCGCCGTAAAATTCTTTAAGATATTTTTCGTCGACGGGCGGTATCTGCCCGCGGATTTCCACTTCGCCGCAACCGGATAACAGCACTTCGCGGATAACGGGCAGTTCTTCGCCGCCCAAAAGCGCGCAGCGCTTTAACCTGCGGTAATAATTATCGTACACCTTTGTATCGTCCACGTACGCGCGCTTTTTCCTGTTCTCTATAAGGTACACCACGAAGTCTTTGAGTTGCGAACCCAAAAAGCATTGCGGGATATAGTCGGCAACGTCTTTCCACTTCTTTTTAAGCGGTTTTAGTCTGAAATTGTAAATCCCGTCGATTGCCGCCTGCTTTTCGCCCTTTACCCTGTCGAACACGTATTTTTTGTCTTCCGATAGGTCTGCGGCGATTAAACTTGCAAGCAGTATTTCGCGTTCGGACTTATTAAGCCCCGCCGCCACTATCTCTTTTTTAAAATATTCGTACTTATAGCCCACCGCGATAACTTCGGCAATTTTATCCGCCGCTTCCGCGTGAAAGACGTCCGCGTAATAGTCGGGGCAATCGTAGATAAGCGCGCAACGCTTATCCTGCGAAACCGCCTTTACAGTCGCACCCGTTTTCACCGCGAGTTCGGATACGGAATTTTTTATATACTGTAGCCCCTTAACGCCCGATATTTCGTCGCTTATAAAAATTTTAGTCATACTTTTAATAGTTTACGCCTTGCATTGATTTTTATTTACTTTTACGCTTAAAGTTTTTTCGCGCGTTCTGCCTTTATATATCCTGTACGCAAGTTTGCCGAGTTCCGAAAACGCCACTATGCTTGACGCGGTAATAAGACACTTAACCCATAAAGCGGCGTTCATAGGCGCTATGCCGAACGGCTTATACGCTACCTGAACGATTATAAGGTGCGCTATAAACACGCCCGTAAAAGTTGCCACCATTATTTTATTCTTGCCGAAATTTTTGAATATGCTGTTTTCGCCGAGTTCCCTGCAATTAAACGCGTTGAACAGTTGAAAACTTATAAACAGCGTAAAAGTCGCCGCACCCTTTTCGGCGGGAAGCGCGCCGAGAAAGTTATACAGGTACTGAGAAAGCATTACCGCGCCCATATACATACCGCTTGCAAACAGCCGCATAAAGGTCTTTTTGTCGACGATGGGGCTATCCCTTTTTACGGGTTTTAACTTCATAAGATTTCTGCTCGGCGGTTCTAACCCCAAGGTTAAGGCGGGCGGTCCGTCCATTATCACGTTTATCCATAAAAGTTGCAAGGTATTAAACGGCGAAGGCAGTCCGAACGCCGCCGAAGCCGTTATAAACGCCAGCGCCGCGATATTCACCGACAGTTGGAAAAGTATAAACCGTTGCAGGTTTTTATAAACGTTTCTGCCGAAAGCCACCGCCTTAACCACGCTCATAAACCCGTCGTCCAAAAGCACCACGTCGGCGGCTTCTTTGGTTATTTCGCTGCCGCTTTTACCCATCGCTATACCTACGTCCGCGTGGCGGATGGCGGGCGCGTCGTTTATGCCGTCGCCGGTTAGCGCCACCACTTCGCCGCGCTTTTTAAGCGCTTTTACTATCTTGAGTTTTACGAGCGGCGTACTGCGCGCCACCACGGTTATTCTGTCGAGCGCCTTTATCAGACTGTCTTCGTCCATTTTTTCCACGTCAGAACCTAATACCGCCTGGCAATCGTCTTCCGCAATCTTCAGTTCTTTCGCTACGGCAAGCGCCGTTTCGAGATTGTCGCCGGTCAGCATTTTGACGGCAATCCCCGCGCTTTTACAGTCGTTTACCGCCTCTAAAACGTCGGGGCGCACGGGGTCAGAAAGCGCGCAGAACCCGTCGTATGTAAAATATTTATTTTCCGCAAGAACAGAAAACTCCGCGCCCGCAACCGCTTCGGCAAGTTTTTCGTCGCAATCGAAATGCGCAAAGCACAGCGCCCGCCGCGCCTTTTTCTGGTGCTGTGATACTGCGGATAGTAGCCCTATTTTCTGCGCGGCGGTGATAGTACACGTTTCAAGCACCTTTTCGGGCGCACCCTTTACGTACACCCGTGCGCCGACCGCAGTTTTTACCGCCGTTATCATATACTTTTTCTCCGAAGAAAAGGGCGTTCTTTTGATGATTTTAAACCCTTCCCTTAATTTTACCGTTTCGCCACGCGCGTACGCCGCTTCAAGCAGCGCGCACTCCGTACCGCTGCCGCGGAAACGTTCGTTTTTATCACGCACTTCTTCAGCCGTGGAATTGAGTATAAAGTTTTCGGTTAAAACCCTTTTAAATTCCTTTTCGGGCTTTACGCAAAAATCGCTGCCGCATACGGCTACAACCGCCATTTTATTCATTGTCAGCGTGCCCGTTTTATCCGAACATATAACGCTTACAGCGCCCGTGGTCTCTGTTGCTATCATCTTTTTTATAAGCGCCTTTTCACCCGCAAGCCGTATCATATTTAAAGCGAGAGAAACGGCGACGATTGTCGGCAATCCTTCGGGAACTGCCGCGATTATAAGCACTATGCACGAGATAAACAAGTCGGAAACGGTGTCGAAAGAAAGCGCGCCCGCAAAAACCAACCGCATAAAAGACATTATAAACACCGCTAAAGCGCACACCGC
>CAMORY010000112.1 GCA_946624395.1 uncultured Clostridia bacterium
AAAAGTACCGTCCTGCGCCAAAGTAATAGTTTTTTCTATTGCGCCGCTAAATCCCAAAACGTCTAAACCCACCTGACCGTCGTCTTCAAGAAAGATTAAAGCATATGCGTGTCCATATTCTTCCTTATCGAGTTCATAAAATAAACTATACGTGCCGGAATAGTTTTGGTCGGGTTTTCCGCCGCCTTGCGTAGCGTAACTGCCCGTTACCGTCGCATAATGCTTGCTTTGATCGCTATAAGAAGCAGTTTCCGTTTCGGCAAGCCAATCCAAAAACTCGTCTGCCGTCAAAACATTTTCGTCTTCCGACGGATTCGGCTCGTCAGGTTCAAGGTCAGAAGCGTCGATATATTCCGTCGGCAAAACCACGTTTGTCGTTCCATAATCGAACACGAACCACTTATAAACACCGTCGTCGCCATGCAAACTTTCAGCGGATATACAGGCAACTTTGCCGTTTATAAATTTAATTACGATATTTTTATAGGACATATTCCAGCCTTCCATAGGCGAATTACTTTCTAACCCTTCATCCCCGTGATAAACGTAAGCGTTATCCGTATCGCTGTACATGAAATCATCGTAAAAATCGGCAAAGGTCGGCATAATGAAAGTATACGACATTTGCCAACTGATTTCGTCTTCATAGTCGGGATTTTTAACTGAAAGGACGCTTTTTATGTAATCATTGCTCCCTTTTCCCTTCATATAGTCTAAATATTCGTTTCCGACTATTGCATGATAAGATTTACCATTGTCGACATCGTTTTTATACAACTCAAAAAACACATATTTATTCTCGCCGTCTACTTCGGAATATCTGAAATCTACTCTGTTATCATAATATTCGTTTTCGTGCTTAATGGCACAATTGTTAAAATTTTGTTCGCTGAAAGCCTTTTGCCACTCTATTTTAGTCAACCTTTCGGAAACGAGCGCGGAAAAATCGGTATCGGCAGTCAAAACTGTTTTATCTTCTCCGCCTTGTCCTTGCCCATTACCATTATCGTTTACCGAATTGACGGAGTCAAAAAATATCTTTGAACTGACGGTGCCGAAATTATCGTATTCGCTCTGGAAATTCCCCGTAAGAGTTAAACCGTCTGCAATAGCCGTTTTGAAATCGGCTTCTAATCTATCGACTGCCGCTATAAACTCTGCCGACGGCAACATCTCTTCACCGTCCGCACCGCCGTCGTTAGCAAAATAAAAATCGCCGTTAGTATCCATTTTTTGCATTGAATACGTGCCCATAACGTGAAGTCCGAACACAAAATAATTGAGAGTTTCCGTTTCAAAATCAAAACCGAGGTCGAAATAATAATAATTATCGTATTGTTCGTTTTTCATCCGCAATTCTATCTCAACCCTTTTATTTGCCACGTCAATCTTCGGACGTATAAATAACGTGGATGGTGTTCTTACCTGCTCTCCGCTTGGCGAGTAAAACACGTCCTCTATTTCGAAAGAAACGACTTTATCCGTAATTACGAAATTTTCGTTTTTATAATAATCGCCAATCATATTGATAAGCGCAACGCTTGCACCCGCATTGCCGCGCAGTGCCGCCCAGTTAAAAGTACCTTCCGTCAGTTTTACGCCCGTTTCGGGAAGAGCCGCGCTATAAGCCGAAAACGTAGTAGTAGCGGTTTCTTCTTCCAACACGTTTTCAAAGCCGAGTTTTGCCCAAGCGGCTTTTGCCACAAGTTTATAACCCGCCGAAAGTTGCGCTTTCGTTAAATAATCGCTTTGTGCGGACTGCCCCTGTTCAGGCTCGCTATTGTCGCCACCGCAAGCGGCAAAGCCTACGGCGCAGAACGAAAAAACTAAACACAAAATAAAAATCGTCAACAGTTTTTTCATATAACTCATCTCCTTTATTTTAACACCGCCTTAATTCTTCTAACACCCGCGGAAGAACTTTCTTCTTTGGTAATCTTGAACACGCCGAGTTCCGCGGTGTTATTTACGTGCGGGCCGCCGCAAATCTGCTTGTCAACGTTCCCTATCGTATATATAGAAACTATTTCGTCCTGCGAAGTGGGGTTAAAAACGCCGTACGCGCCTTCCGCTACCGCCTTGTTGTACGGCAGCTCGCTGCGTACCACGTCGATTTTCGCCGCTATCGCGTCGTTGACGAACTTTTCAAGTTCTTTTAACTCTTCGTCGGTCATCTTGTGGTCGCAGTTAAAATCGAAACGCATACGCTCTTCGTTGATATTAGAACCCTTTTGTTCGGTCTTATTCCCGAACATTTTACGAAGTCCCGCAAGCATAATGTGCGTTGCGGTATGGTAGCGGGTGGTCATTTCAGTCCTTTCGGTTAAGCCGCCTTTTGCCTGACCAGCCTGCGCCTTGCTTATTTCCTGGTGAACTTTAAACGCTTCGCTAAATCCCTTTTCATCGACGGTTATGCCCTTTTCGGCGGCGAGTTCTTTGGTTAGTTCCAGCGGGAAACCGAACGTATCGTATAATCTAAACGCCTGCTTGCCCGTCATCTCCGTTTCGGGGATATAAGACGAATCTTTTTCCTTCATAAACGCGTTCTTGCGCTCCATACCCGTTATGCACTTTTCAAACTCTTTAATTCCCGCGGCAAGCGTCGCTTGGAATTTTTTGGTTTCCTTTTCTATCTCGTCTAAAATATAGTTTTCCTTTTCGATAAGCAAGGGGTACGCGGTATCGTAAACTTGTTCTATAAACACCTTGGCAACGCCTATCATTTCGGCGGCGTCTACCCCCAAATCCCTGCAATACCTTATCGCGCGGCGAAGCAATCGTCTTAAAATATACCCCGCGCCCGTATTAGATGGAAGTATTCCGTTTATATCGCCTATAAGCATAACCGAAGTACGGGTATGGTCGGCGATAATACGCATAGCCTTTCTCGCCTTTTCATCCGTATCGTAATTTTTGCCCGAAACCTTTTCAAGATAGTTTATCGCGCCGCTAAATAAGTCGGTTTTATACCCGTCGTCATAGCCGTTTAAAAAGAGCAACAGCCTGTCCAGCCCGAAGCCCGTATCGACGTTTTTATTCGACAGTTCTTCGTAGCCGGTCGCCGTCTTTTTATACTGCATATACACGTCGTTGCCGATTTCCACGTATCTATTGCCCGTTAAAAAGTCGGAAGAGTTTCCTTTACCGTCTCTCGGATAAAACCACTCGTTATCAGGCCCGCAGGGCGTGCCCACCGTGCCTTCTAATTCCCACCAGTTGTCTTTCTTCGGCAGGAAGAAAATATTTTCTTCTTTTATGCCAAGCGATTTTAAAAGTTCCGCCGTTTCGGTATCGCGCGGGGCTTTATCGTTCCCTTCGAACACCGTAGAACAGATTTTATCTTTATCGAACCCGAATTCTTTTGTCAAAAGTTCGAAAGTCCACGCGGTCTTTTCTTTTTTAAAGTAATCGCCGAGCGACCAGTTGCCCATCATTTCAAAGAAAGTAAAGTGCGTAGCGTCGCCGACCGATTCTATGTCAACCGTTCTCACGCAGCCCTGAACGTTGCAAAGCCGCGTCTTTCCCGACGGGTGGGGTTTGCCTAAAAGATAGGGCATTAAGGGTTGCATACCCGCCACGTTGAACATAACGCCCGTCGTCCCGTCGCCGATTAAAGACACCGCGCCTATGTTAAGGTGTCCTTTACTTTCGTAAAATTTAATCCATTTGTCGCGTAATTGTTTAGAAGTTATCATAATTTCGCCTTTTTGCGTTTTAATTTTTTCTGGTTATAGTATATCCGTCTTTCGCGTCTTTAATATCGTAGCCAAAGGCGGAAATTTTATCGCGCAGTTCGTCGGACTTTGCCCAGTTCTTTTCTCTTCTGAAATTAAGCCGTTCTTCGGCTATTTCTATGACTTCCTGCGGTATGTCGCTTGTCTCTTTCGCTTTAACGCTGTTTAAAAACTCGTCCGCGGGCGTTCCGAACAGTCCCAAAAGCGAATAAGTCTTTATTATCTGATTTATATCCGCGCCGACAGAATTATCGCCCGCCGCAAGTTTTGCCTTGATATTCTTAAAGTAGCCGAAAAGCAGCGATAGCGCAAGCGCCGTGTTAAAGTCGTCGTCCATAGCGGCATTGAACGCGTCGTCTATCTCCTTGTTTTCTCCCGCGATTACAACGCCCTTGTCTTTCGCTTCCTTTATAACGGCGTAAAATCCCGTAAGGTGCTTTTCCGCTTCGGGGAACAGCGCGTCTGTAATGTTGATATCGCCGCGGTAGTTAGTAGAAAGCAGCGCAAACTTAATGGTTTCCGGCGAATACTTATCTAAAAGGTCTTTTAGCAAAAGACTGTTGCCTAAAGACTTGCTCATCTTCTGCCCGTTTACTTTAATAAGCCCGTTGTGAATCCAGTATTTAACGAACTGTTTGCCCGAAAGCGCTTCGCTCTGCGCAATTTCGTTTTCGTGGTGCGGGAAGATTAAGTCCCTGCCGCCGCCGTGAATATCTATTCTTTCGCCGAAAGTTTTGTAGTTCATAGCCGAACACTCTATATGCCAGCCCGGTCTGCCGTTGCCCCATGGCGACTGCCAGAACGGTTCGCCGACCTTTGCCGACTTCCACAGCGCGAAGTCCAGGGGGCTTTTTTTCATTTCGTCGTTGTCGACGCGCACCCCGTCCAACGCGTCGCCAAGATTTCTGTGCGAAAGTCTGCCGTAGGACGGAAATTTTTCCACCGAAAAATACACGTCGCCCTTAGGGGTAGCGTACGCGTAGCCCTTTTCGACGAGTTTAGAAATAAACGCGATTATGTCGTCCATACTCTCGGTGGCTTTTATCCATACCGAAGGTTCGTCTACTTTCAGCCTTTTCATTTCGGCGTCAATTTTTTCTATCATATCGGCGGCGTATTTATCGGCGGGAATACCCGTTTCGTTAGACTTCGCGATTATTTTATCGTCTACGTCGGTATAATTTCTCGCGTACTTTACGTTGTAGCCGCACTTGATAAGATACTTTCTTATAATGTCGTAGATAAGCGCCTGATACGCGTGCCCGATATGCGCTTCGCCTGAAACGGTTATGCCGCAGGCGTACATATTCACGTCGTTGCCGCTTATCGGCACGAATTCTTCTTTTCTGCCCGAAAGAGTGTTAAAAATTTTCATAATTTTCAGTCCTTGTTTTTGCCGCCTTTTTTGCCTTGCTTTTCTGCCTTTAGTTCGTCAATCTTTTGTTGCAAATCGTAAACCTTGCCCTGAAGGTTGCAAAGTTCTTCCTGCAACGGGTCGCATTTTTCCTGTTCCAAATCGGCGGGGTTTTTGCCGTTTATTCTGACGATATGCGCGGGGACGCCCCCCACCGTCGCGTACGGCGGCACTTCGCGAAGCACTACCGCGTTAGCGCCGATTTTCGCGTATTCGCCGACGGTAAAGCCGCCTAAAACCCTTGCACCCGCGGAAATAATCGCGCCGCGCTTTATCGTCGGGTGGCGTTTGCCCTTTTCCTTGCCCGTACCGCCTAAAGTAGCGCCCTGATAAATAACGACGCCTTCTTCCACTTCCGCGGTTTCGCCGATAACGACGCCCGCGCCGTGGTCTATGAACACGCCGCCCGCAATCTTCGCCGCGGGGTGAATTTCTATCCCCGTGAAAAACCGCGCCGTCTGACTTATCATCCGCGCTAAAAGTTTCAGTTTGATTTTATAAAAAAAGTGCGCGACTCTGTGCCACGAAAGCGCGTGCACGCCCGAATAAGTCAGCCAGATTTCAAACTTATTCCGTGCCGCGGGGTCGTTTTTCTTGGCGGCGTTAATGTCCGCGCGTAATCTCTTAAAAAACATTTCGATAAAACCTTTCCCACCCGTAAATTTCCCGTTATAATAAGGGTGCGGGCAACTGCGCCGCGTAGCGCATAGTTATACAGTATTATTCTATCACCAAAAGAACGGTTTTTGCAACCGTTAAATATCAAATAGACGGGATTTTTTGAGAATTTTTACGTAGCAGACGGAAAATTTAGTATAAAGGCGGGTTTTAAACGCTTAAAATCGTTGATTTTAGATGCGCCAAATTGTATAATGGTAGTTAATAACGACTATTGTTTTAACGGAGTTATCGTAATGCTTGATTTAAAAAGAATTCAGGAAAATAAAGACCATATCACCGAACTTCTGGCAAGAAAGGGCTATAAAGCCGATTTCGACCCGATTTTAAAAGCCGACACGGAGCGCCGCGCGATAATCGCGGAAGTGGAAAGTTATAAGGCGGAACGCAACAAAGTTTCGGCGGAAATCCCCGCGTTAAAAAAAGCGGGCAAGCCCGTGGACGAGATTTTTGCGAAAATGCGCGATTTGGGCGATAAAATAGCCGCGCTTGACGAAAAGGCAAAAACCTTGGAAACGCAAGTTTTCGATATGCTTGCCGTTATGCCGAATATCCCCGACGAAGACCTTTTGGCGGGCGAAAAAGAAAATAACGCGGTAGTAAAAGTTTACGGCAAAATGCCCGAATTCGATTTCAAAGCGCAAAACCACGTCGATATTTGCACCAAGTTAGGACTTATAGACTATACGCGCGGCACGAAACTCTCGGGCGGCGGGTTCTGGCTGTATCGCGGCGACGGCGCGAGATTAGAGTGGGCGCTCCTTAACTTCTTTATATCGGAACACTTAAAAGACGGATACGAATTTATTTTGCCGCCCCATCAACTCGGCTATAACGCGGGGTTCGGCGCGGGGCAGTTCCCTAAATTTTCCGACGAAGTGTACTGGCTTGACGTGGATAGCGACCGCAAGAAAAACCGTTTTATGTTGCCGACGGCGGAAACGGCGCTCGTCAATATGTACGCGGGCGAAATAATAGACGAAAGCAAACTCCCTATGAAATTTTTTGCCTACACCCCTTGCTACCGCAAGGAAGCGGGTTCTTACCGTGCGGAAGAACGCGGTATGATTCGCGGGCATCAGTTCAACAAAGTGGAAATGGTACAGTACGCCCACCCCGACAGAAGCCGCGAAGCGTTTGAAGAACTTGTCGGCAAAGCGTGTTCTTTAATGGATAAGTTAGGCTTGCATTTCAGACTTTCTAAACTTGCCGCAGGCGACTGTTCGGCGTCTATGGCGAGAACTTACGATATAGAAGTTTATATCCCGTCTATGGGTATTTATAAAGAAGTAAGTTCGGTATCCAACGCGAACGACTATCAGGCAAGGCGCAATAACACCAAATTCCGCGACAGTAAAACGGGCAAAACCGCGTACGTGCATACGCTTAACGGTTCTGGACTCGCGACAAGCCGCGTGTTCCCCGCTATTATAGAACAATTCCAGAACGCGGACGGTTCGGTCAATATTCCCGAAGTATTACAGCCGTTTATGGGCGGACAGAAAATTCTGAAATAAAATTCAATCTTTGCAAAAGCATAGTAATCTTGTGTTCCCTGCAAGGGAAAGGTGGTACGCCCGCGACAATAGTCGCGGGCGTACCAAAAGGTTTTTTTATTATAATTAAACCCTTTGGTAAAAGCGCGGTTGCAATGTTGCAACCGCGCTTTTACCGCCTATCCCCTTATAGGGGACACAAGGAATTTTTTTAAAAGAATTTTTTTTACTAAAATTCAAAAACTAATAGAGTGGGTTATTTTAATTATCACGCCACGGCAAAACGGCTGATAAAAGACGGAAAATTAAAGGAATACCGCTTCCTTCCGGAATACAACGGGATAAAGGACGTTTTATTATTGATATTCGACGACGAAAAGCACCCGATAATGCCTATACGAAAGCCCCGCCAAAGCGAATATTTATGTTTAATCAATAATAAATAGCAGACTTTATTTACCGCCATAACTAATTTTATTTTTTCTCCTTGGCGTAAATTCGCAGGATATGCGGAATAAACATATCTAAACGCCTGTCGTATTTATTTATTTGTAGCCAAATGAAAGATAGGTTAGGGTATTCGGCAACTTGCGCTATAAAACTCGCCTTAAAAGCGAATTTCTTACCGTAAAGCCAATCGGTTTCAATCTGATTTTCGCTCCGCGCAATAGGTACAAGACTAACGTTTTTAAGTGTCGGGTGGGTTGCCATATCAAAATAGCCGTCTTTTTTAAACGACTTATCAATACTTGCAGCATTTTGCGTCTCAATTATTTCTTGTAATTTGTTTTTATCCACTTTTTTACGTTCTCCTATCATAATCAATCGTCATCGTCAAGTATTTGTTCATAAATAAATACATCCGTGGAATCCACTTCTCCATCACAATTTAAATCCGGTATCCCTAACGATTCAAAAAATCCATTGCCAAACATTATTTTTCTCCTTTTATTGTAAATGTTTTTTGTTTTACAATCAAAGTTTACATCATAAACTTGACATATAATTGTCATATTTAAAAAGTTTTTTTAATTTTTTATTTATATTCCACTTTTTATTAAAAAAAAATTGCTCGAAAGGATTTTTTCTTTTCGAGCAATTTTTTTAATAACTGTTTTCAATATTTATCGGTAAGTTTTTCGCAAAACTCCCAAAGTCGTTTTGCCCCTTCGCCGCTTTCGTCTTGGAATTTCAGTTGCATAGGCTTATTTTTACTATAAACTTCGCCGCAAGTAAAGTCTTTATCGGGTACGCCCGTCGCAAGACGGACAAGCCTTTCGGCGCTACGCTTTGGCGTTATTGTAAATAGGTATTTAAGCGGCGAGTGATAGCAGAATTTTACAAAACCTTTACTTTCCGCCGCGAAATTAGTTCGCACAACCCCTGGCTCAAACGCCACCGCGCTTATCCCCTTATCCCGAAATCTGCGGTCAAGTTCGCGCGTAAATAAAATATCTTCGAGTTTTGCGTAGCCGTAAGCCTTAAACGGTGCGTAATTTTTTTCGTTTAAAAAGTCTTTGCCGTCAAAATCCGCACCGAAAAGGTTCGCCGCTATGCTTGAAGTCTGTATTACCGTCGCGCGGCTTTTGATAAGTTTATCAATTAAAAGCCTTGTAAGCAAAAACCCCGCGAGAACGTTTACCTGAAAAGTCCGCTCTAACCCGTCCACGGTTTCCGTGCGCTCCGCCATCACCCCGCCCGCGTTGTTGCATAAAACGTCGATACGGTCGTAAGAATTTAACTCTTCCGCTAGGTGGACTACGTCAGATAATTTTGCATAGTCGGCAATATGAAAGGGTGCACTTAAATCTTGCGCAACCTTTTCGGTTTTTTCTCTCGAACGCCCGACGATTATTACGTTATGCCCTAAATCTTTTAACTGCTTCGCAGCGGCTTTGCCTATCCCGTCGCTCGCACCCGTAATTACTATGTTTTTGATATTCACAAACTCCGCCTTGTATTTAAAAACCTAACCGCTTTATTTTATAATAGAATTAAGTTTTAAGTCAAGTGGAATTTTCCCGCTCTTCGGCGCACACCCCGCCCCCACGTCAAACGGCGTGTGGGCGGGGTGTGTGTCTATGTCGTCTCTTTCGTATATCCATCTCATACCTACATACTCGCTTTTAAGATACGAATAAGGGCGGGCTTGTCGAGTGGGGCGAACATATAAGGCTCGTTAGTGCTGTCGTTTGCTAAAATGTGGTCTGCCATTTCTTCGATTTTGTCTTCCTTTACGCCAAGTGCCCCTAAGTGCATAGGAATACCTATCGACTCAAAGAAATCATAGAAAGCGTTTATCACCTTGCCCGCCATTTCCATATCGGAAAGCGTTTTATCAAACCCGAAAAGCAACGTGCCGAGAGTAGTAAAGCGTTCGACCGTTTTTTCGGAAAGAATCTCTTTCATCCAGCGGGGCGTGATTATCGCAAGCCCTGCGCCGTGAGTAATATCGAAATACGCCGAAAGCGCGTGTTCGATAGAGTGCATCGGCCAGCCCGAATACCCCGCACCGTTCGACATAATGCCGTTGCAAGCCAAAGTGCAAATATACATAAGTTCGCTGCGTGCCGAATAGTCGTCAGGCTTATCCAAAGCGACTTTAACGTTCGCCATCAAAGACTTTAACGCGGAAATCATAACCCCGTCGTTAAACTGCGAATTAGGTGTTGCAAAAAACTGTTCTAAAACGTGATTCATTGCGTCCGCCGTCCCGCACGCCGTCTGCCACTTGCTTACGCTATAAGTGTATTCAGGGTCTAGAAAGGACACGGCGGGGAACATAAGTTCGTCCAAATAGCCGCGCTTGTCGTTTATAGCGGTGTTGGAAATAACGCAACCCATATCGTATTCGCTACCCGTCGCCGCAAGCGTAATTATATCAACGATAGGGATGCTTTCTTTTGCCTTGACTTTTCCCGAAATTAAATCCCAGCCTTCGCCGCTAAACTTAGCGCAAACGGAAATCGCTTTGCTGCAATCTAAAACCGAACCGCCGCCGACCGCCAAAATTACGTCTATATTATTTTCTTTGCACAGTTTTGCGCCCGTGATAACCGACGGATCGTATTTAGGGTTAGGCTCTATGCCCGAAAGTTCGACTATATTAAAACCTTTAAGAAGGCTTTTCACTTTATCGTAAAGCCCCATTTTCTTTATAGACCCGCCGCCATAAGTTAAAAGCACGTTCTTGCCAAAACCCGCCAAAACTTTTGGCAAATCTTTTATCACGCCTTTACCGAAAATAAGTTTTGTCGGCGTGTTATAAGTAAAATTATCAATCATAGTTTTTCTCCTTTATCAATTTTTCTATTTCCGTTTTAACTTTCGCTAAATTTCTACAAGAGAGTATCGGTATCAGTTTATTTATTTCTTCTATACTTTTATCCCACCATTTGAACTTTAAAAGCAAATCGATAAGTTCGTCGTCAAACCGTTTTTTCTTAATGGTAGCAGGGTTTCCGACCGCAACGGAATACGGCGGAATATCTTTCGCCACAACGCTGTTTGCACCTATTATCGCACCGTCGCCGATATGAACACCAGGCAAAATCGTAACGTTTTGCCCGATCCAAACGTCGTTTCCGACGACCGTATCGCCCTTATTCGGCAAATCTTTGATATTCGGTTGCTGCTGCCAACCTTCAAAAATATAAAACGGAAAAGTCGAAACGGCGTTTAATTGATGGTTTGCGCCGTTCATAATAAATTCTACACCCTTGCCTATCTGGCAAAACTTGCCGATTATAAGTTTATCGCCTAAAAAAGAATAATGATGGGTAACGTGCTTTTCAAAGTCCACGTCCGCAAAATAAGAAAAATCCCCGACGATAATGTTTTTATTTTTAATCGTCGGTTTTATATACGTTACTTTATCACTATTTAAGCATGAACATGCCTTTTCGGGATTCGGAATAATTTTCATAAATTCTCTCTTTTAAGTTGTTATTCGATTTCTTTGATAAACTGTTCTAACTGTTTATCGCTGTTGAGTATTCTGCCGTCAATGATGGTCGCAGTGGTGCTTTTTGCTAAATCGTTTTTGGCTTTACCGAGACCGCTACCGCCACTCGTTGCCCATATAACAATCTTTTTACCGCTGAAATCGTAACTCTCTAAAAAAGTATTGATTATGGTCGGTGCGGTGTACCACCAAACGGGATAGCCGAGTAAAATTCTGTCGTATCTCGAAACGTCCATATCGCCAGTTATAATTTCGGGGCGGGACGACTTATCTCTCATTTCAACCGAACTGCGGGAATTTCTGTTCATCCAGTTAAGGTCAGCGTCAGTATAAGGCTTAACGGGTTTAATCTCGTAGGTGTCCGCACCGATTTTCTCTGCCATTTTTTCGGCAACGCCTTTCGTTACCCCGCTTGCACTAAAATATGCTACTAAGGTTTTCATAATCCACTCCTTTAATTATTTTACGGATAACCCCATTTCGTAGGCTTGTTTTAATACTGGCGAATTTTTTATTTCGCCTTTTTGGTAAACGCCCGTACCGTAAATAATGCCTTTTTCGACCGCACCTTCTACGCAATCGGCGTAGCCGCGGAAACACTCAATCGTGCGCTCCTGCGACTCCTTTTCTTCGTCGGCGCTGGTTACAATATAGTAAAACTCTTTATTCTTTACTTCCGTCCATCTTGCTACCGTTCTGTCGATAAGCGCTTTTAACTGTGCGTCTATCGAATAAAAATACACGGGACTTGCAAGGACTATTACGTCCGCGTCTATTATCTTTTGCAAGACTTCCGCCATATCGTCCTTTTTAGCGCACACGCCACCCGATTTTTGGCAGTAATAACAACCGCTGCAAAAGTCTATTTTCTTTTCGGAAACGCGAATCTTCTCCACCTGATTTCCGCTCGTCAACGCTCCGCGCATAAACTCGTCGCAGAGTATATCCGAATTTCCGCCCTTTCTGGGACTTCCCGATAAAATCAATACTTTTTTCATAATTACTCCTTTTCATAAGTCGGTTGCCAGCCCATAAAACCGTCAAGCGCTTCTTCCGTTCTCGTGTATCTTTTTTCGTTCTTGTTAAGTTTTTCCATTTCTTTCATATCGTTTTCGTTAAGCGCAAAATCGAATATGTCTATATTGTCTTTGATATGCTCCGCGTTCTTACTGCCGGGGATAACGATAAACCCCATCTGCGTGTGCCATTTGAGAACGATTTGTGCGGGACTTTTGCCGTATTTTTTCGCTATTTTCGTAACAATCGGACTATCTAATAATTCCGCCGTCATACCTTTTCCGCCAAGCGGATACCACGACATTATCTTTATATCTTCCTTTTCGGTTATCCGTCTTAATTCTTCCTGCGGGAAAAACGGGTGACACTCTACCTGAATTACCTGCGGTTTAACGTCGAACTCGGATAAAACTTCTTCTATATATCTTCCTTCGAAGTTAGAAACGCCTATCGCTTTGATTTTGCCTTGCTTATAGGCTTTAATCAGTTGCTTATACCCTTCGCGCCAGTTTTTCGTGGGCTGGTGCAAAAACAGTAAATCAATATAATCTGTGCCAAGCCTTTCAAGCGTTTCTTCGACTGCGTTCGGGTTCTCGTATTCGGTCGGCCAAAGTTTAGTCGATAAAAAGATTTCTTCTCTTTTTACTCCGCTTTGTTTCATACCGCGTCCTACCGCTCTTTCGTTCACGTAGCAGTTTGCCGTATCTATCAAACGGTAACCCATTTTAAGCGCTTCTTTAACGCTGTTTTCCGCGTCCCGCGGCGATAGTAAAAACGTGCCTATGCCGACAGACGGCATCTCTATTCCGTTGTTAAGTTTCATAATTCTTCTCCTTTATCAAATATT
>CAMORY010000113.1 GCA_946624395.1 uncultured Clostridia bacterium
CCCGTCTGCGTTTCCAAAGAAACTTTACAGCCGTTTTCGGTAAATACGGTTATAGTCGCGTCGCGGAATTTCGCTTGGTTTATAATGGAAAATTCGCTGTTATCGTCGGTTTTTGTCAGGCGTATAAAATACCCGCCTTTAAGGTCGGTTATAGTCGCGTTTTTCGGCGGATTATTTAAAAATTCGCCGTCTAAATAGAACGCGAAACTCGTGCCTTTGCCCATTAACGGGCAAATTTCGGTAAGCGGGTACGGCTCTTCTAAATTGCAGAATTTTACCGAGTGGTCTACGCTACCGAAAATTACGCCCTGAAATTTTATTACCGCGGGAAAGTCGCAGAAAAAATAAAAGTACATTTCCTTTTATTTTATGAATAAAATCGCCGCGGTATGTCAATACCTTAAAAAACGGATATTAAGGAGTAAAATATGAAAACACAGGTCTGCGACAATAAAGATAACGTTATACCCGCAAAAGATTTCGTTATAATAAGGCTTAAAAAAGAGATAAATCGCCTTGCCGATAAACTTTCGGAAAACCTTAAAAGGGAAAATCTGGCGCTTAAAAAAGAGATAGCGATATTAAAGAGCGAAAACGCCAGATTATACAGGGTTTTGCGCGATAAAAGCGACGTAATGCGCTTTAACGCGTAAGGCGTTAAAATTATTGACAACAGTATGGAATTGTGGTAGAATAAATCCCGTATATCCGCGCGTGCGAAAGGGTGTCGTTTTTCGGCGGACGTACTAAAATTTTTTAGCGGTTTAAGGATTCTTTATGGATTTATTTACCAAATGCGAAAAGTACGATTACGTTAAACAGATGAAAGCGGCGGGCATTTACCCGTATTTTCACAAACTTGAAACAAAGCAAGCGCCGGAAGTCGTTATGGAAGGCAAAGACATCATAATGATAGGTTCTAACAACTATTTAGGTCTTACTTCTCATCCCGAAGTTATGGAAGCGGGTATAAAGGCGATTGAAAAATACGGTTCGGGTTGTTCGGGCAGTAGGTTTTTGAACGGCACTTTGGATATACACGTAGAACTCGAAAAAGAACTCGCCGAGTTTTTACATAAAGAAGACGTCGTGACGTTTTCGACGGGGTTTCAGAGCAATCTGGGTATAATTTCCGCAATCGCGGGCAGAACCGACTATATTCTCTGCGATAAGGAAAACCACGCGAGTATTTACGACGGTTGCAGACTTTCTTTTGCGAAGATGCTCCGCTATAACCACTCGGACATGGAAGATTTGGAACGGCAACTTGCAAGCGTACCCGACACAGCCGGCATACTTATAGTAAGCGACGGCGTGTTCAGTATGGGCGGCGATATATGTAAATTGCCGGAGATTGTTAAACTTGCCAAAAAGTACGGCGCGAGAATAATGATTGACGACGCGCACGGCTTGGGCGTTCTTGGCGCGCACGGCAGGGGAACTGCGGAACATTTCGGTTTAGAAGACGAAGTAGATATTTATATGGGTACGTTTTCAAAGTCTCTCGCAAGTCTCGGCGGCTATATGGCGGCAAGGAAAGACGTTTGCGAATACGTTCGCCACAATTCCCGTCCGTTCATCTTTTCCGCGTCCATTACCCCCGCAAGCGTGGCGTCGGCAAGGGCGGCGCTCGCTATACTTAAAAGAGAGCCCGAACGCGTTAAACGCCTTGCGGATATAAGTTGTTATATGCGTAATAAATTAAAAGACTTGGGTGTTGCTCTAAAGGAAAGCGGCGATAATACCCCGATTATTCCTATTTATACGTACTTTAACCGCAGAACTTTTATCGCCTGCAAAATGCTGTTTGAACGCGGCGTGTACGTAAACTCTACAATTTCGCCCGCAGTACCCGTAGGCAGCAGTCTTATCCGCACGAGTTATATGGCAACCCATACGGAAGCGCAGATGGACAAAGCCGCTAAAGAAATCAAAGAAGTTTTAGATTTAGTAAAAGAGATAGACGATTAAATTTATAAAGACTTTATTCACACACCGTTTTTAGGTGTGTGAATAATTTTAAAATCATCAGAGAAAATGCAAACAGAACAACAAATGTTAAAACCGAAAGGAAGAATAGTTTCATTAGATTTATTACGTGTAATAGCGATTTTTTGCGTAGTGGGGATACACACTTCGCAATTATTTATTTACGTACAAAACACTGCGTCAATAGGGTTTATTTTAGGTAATATTTTAAACTGTATATCTCGTATCGGCGTGCCGCTTTTCGTAATGTTGTCGGGTGCGTTGATGCTAAACGAAAACAAAGCGCTTTCTTTTAAGACTACTATGAATAAAGTATTGAAGATTTTAATTCTGCTATTCTCGTGGTCTATAATTTACGCACTTTTATTGATTATAATAAAACCGCTTTGTCAAGGGATTAGTCCAAGTTTTACCGATTTTGCGCACGCGGCTTTAACAGGAGATTATTATCTTAATGGTGCTACTCATTTTTGGTATTTATATATGATAATAGGGTTATATCTTATAACTCCTATATTAAGAGCGTTCGTTTGTATCGCAAACGCGAAAATTGTTTTGTGGTTTATCGTTCTTGCATTTGCTACTGTGTTTATTCCCAGATTTTTAGACGGCGTGCTTGGAGTTTCCGGCATAAACGATAGCGATGTTATGGCACGTATGGGACAATTCCGCATATCGCTTGTAGGTGAATACGGGGCGTATTATTTGTTGGGTTGGTATCTGTTTTACGTTAATCCACCTAAAAAGTTCAGAATAATTGTTTATATTATTGGTGTATTAAGTCTTATGTTTTTGATAGTTGCCACGCAATGCACTTATGATGGTAAGGGTACTTTTATTTTCTATGATAATTTGAAACTACCCGCAATTTGTTATGCTATGGCAGTCTTTTTATTTATAAAGAATTGTAAATATCTGCGAGAGAATAGATTTATAACTTTATTATCTAAACTTTCTTTCGGCGTTTATGCCGCACATTTTCTTTTGCTGGAATTAGCACTTACATTGTTTGGTTCGATTTCCGTAATTCCGATAAAGATTGTGGTTTATTTTGTTTTTATCAGCGCAGCATCTTTTATAGTTAGTTATGTTTTAAGTTTAATACCGTTTGTTCGTAAAATAGTAAGGTGTTAGTGAATAGACGATTAAATTTATATATGTTTTAATTTTAATAGCCCCGAAAACTTTCGGGGCTAGTAAAATTTTGTTTTTTTTAAAGACGTTTTTTGCTTGACGGAACGGGGAAATAGTAATATAATTTTAATTGCAACCGATTTGGTTGCAATTACGGTTAAAAAAGTCAAGGACGGGTAAAATGAAACTGTCGTCTAAAACGCACTACGGGCTTATGGCGTGCCATATCTTAGCCGAAAACTATCCCGATAACACCGTTTCCGCAAGCGCGTTAGAGAGCCGAATTTCCGTTTCGGGGAAATATCTTGAAAAGATAATGCGTATGTTGTCCGCGCGCGGGATAATCACCGCAAACCGTGGCGCAAGCGGCGGGTATTTTCTTGCAAAGCCGCCGGAAGAAATTAAAATCGGGGAAATCGTCAGGGCATTAGAAGACGATATGCAGATAATCGGGTGCGTAGCAAAGGACGGTGCGTGCCGTTGCCCTTCGCAAGCGGTTTGGAAACGGCTTTACGACGGGATAAACGAAGTTTTAGACGGTATGACTTTACAACAAATGCTTGACGGCGATATACAAGGAGAGTTAAATGCGGAATATTTATTTTGACCATGCGGCGACAACGCCTTTATGCGAAGAAGCGTTCAATAAAATGAAGCCGTATTTTACGCAAATTTTCGGCAACGCTAACAGCCAGCACGCTTTCGGGCGTGAAGCGGTCAAGGCGGTGGACGAAGCAAGGGACGCGATAGCGGGTTTTATAAACTGCCGCCCCAACGAACTGTATTTTACTTCGGGCGGGACGGAAAGCGATAACTGGGCGTTGCGCGGTGCGGCGCACGCTTGCGCTAAAAAAGGCAAACACCTTATTATAAGCCCGATAGAACACGCGGCTATGCTTTCGACGGCAAAAGCGCTTACTAAAGAAGGCTTTACCGTAGATTTTATGAAAGTGGACGCCGACGGGTTTATAGACCTTGAACATTTAAAATCCATAATCCGCCCCGATACCACGTTTATCGGCTGTATGATGGCAAATAACGAAGTCGGCACGATAGAACCGATAAAAGAGATAGTGAAAATCGCGCACTCTCGCGGCGCAATCTGTTTTACCGACGCGGTGCAGGCGGCGGGCGTATTAAAAATAGACGTCAAAGACTTGGGCGTAGATATGATGAGTATGAGTTCGCATAAAATCTACGGACCTAAAGGCGTGGGTGCGCTGTATATAAGAAACGGGCTACTTATCGACAGCATAATAACGGGCGGGCATCAGGAACGTATGAAGCGCGGCGGCACGACCAACGTGGCGGGCGTAGTCGGGTTTGCGGAAGCGTTTAAGATTGCAGACCGCGACAGAGAAAAGAATTTCGAGTACGTAAGTATGCTTCGCGACAGGTTCATAGACCGCGTGCTGGCGGAAGTACCGTTCGTAAAACTCAACGGACCGTATAAAAAGGACAGACTCCCCGCAAACGCCGATTTTTCGTTTAAGTATATCGAAGGAGAATCCATACTGTTCTCGCTTGACCTTGCGGGGATTGCGGTGTCGTCGGGTTCTGCGTGTTCGTCGGGTTCGTTAGAGCCGTCGCACGTACTTTTGGCGTTAGGGCTGCCCGAAGGCTTGGCACACGGTTCGATACGGTTTTCGTTCGGTAAACATAACACGGTGGAAGAAGTTGACTACGCGGTGGAAGTATTAAAACAGGCGGTAAATAGGCTTAGAGAAATGTCGCCGCTATTCAAAGCACAAGGAGAAATCAAAAATGTATAACGAAAAGGTAATGGAAGTATTTAAAAACCCAAAAAACGTGGGTGAGATAGAAATCCCCGACGGTATCGGCACGGTCGGCAACGAGACTTGCGGCGATATAATGCAGATATCGCTTCGAATAGAAAACGACGTGATAGTGGACGCCAAATTTAAGACCTTCGGGTGCGCGGCGGCAATCGCCACGAGTTCGACCGCGACAGAAATGGTAAAGGGTATGACGGTTGACGAAGCGTTAAAACTCACTAATAAAGTCGTTATCGAAAAATTAGGCGGACTGCCCGCGCAAAAAATCCACTGTTCGGTGCTTGCCGAAGAAGCAATCAAAAAGGCGATAGAAGACTACCGCGCAAAACAAGCCGCAAAGTAAAGCATAATCCGACAATATTTGCGCATACTAACCCGTAAAAGGGGGAAATTATGGGCGATAAATTCGTATGGGGCGTAATGCTCGGTATGCTCGGCGGCGCAATCGTTGCGACTAATTCCGTAAAGGCAAGACAGTTAGTTAAGTCGGGGCAGGAACAGGTCGTGGAAAAAGCCGAAACGCTTACCAAAAAAGCCGGAAAAAAGAACGGCAAATAATCAAAACACAAAAGGCGGAAGTTAAATTCCGTCTTTTATATTTAAAACCTTGCGAATTTAAAGCTAATATGTTAAAATATTTCCCGTGGATAGATTTCTGTGTCTGGATATCGGCGATAAAAGAATAGGTATAGCCGTTTCCGACCCGTTCAATAGTTATGCTTTGCCCGTAAACACCTATTCGCGCAAGAACTTAAAAACAGACCTTGCGTATATGGCGGATTTGGCGAAGGACAAGTGCGCGACGGCGTTTGTCTGCGGACTGCCCGTAAATTTCGACGGCACACCGTCAGTTCAGACCGAAAAGGCGAAATTCTTTATCGAAAGACTTAAAGAAACGACGGGATTAAAGGTTTACGCTGTGGACGAAAGGTGTACGACGGTAGAAGCGGAAGAAACGCTTATCGCGCAAGGTAAAACCCGCGAAGAGCGAAAGGCGGTAGTAGACAGCCTTGCCGCGGCGAATATCTTACAGGGATTTTTAAACGATAAATCAAAAAGGAGTTAAAAATATGGATAAAGAAAACAAAAAGCACCATTGTGATTGCGGGTGCGAACACGAACACACGCACGACGAACATTGTGATTGCGGGTGCGACGATTGTAATGACGATATCGTGGAACTCACCGCCGACGACGGAAGAAAACTCAAATTTTATTTTGTCGGCACGATAGAATATAAGGGTAAAAATTACTCGGCGTTCGAACCGGCGGAACAAATCGACGGTATTGACGACGACGACCTTATAATATTCGAACTCTCGGGCGACGACGAAGAGACGGCGGATTTATTACCTATCGAAGACGAAGGACTTTTGAACGAAGTGTTCGAAGAGTTTTGCAGGGTACTTGAAGAAGACGAGCTTGCAGAAGAGGCGGAAAGTTTAGAACCCGACGCAGAATAAAAAACAAATCTCGTGTTCCCTAAAAGGGAAAGGTGGTACGCCCGCGGCTATAGCCGCGGGCGTACCAAAAGGTTTAGGATAATCATAAAACCCTTTGGTAAAGCGGCGGGCGCTAAATAGCGCCCGCCGCTTTACCGCCTTCCCCTAAAAGGGGACACGAGTTTTTTACCGATTAAAGTTTTTTCAGGCTGACCGTAAAGGTCGTAAGGTTGTTTTCGCTTTCCACGCCCACCGTGCCTTGGTGCAGTTTTACTATGTGCGACACTATGGATAAGCCTATGCCGTTGCCTTCGGACATAGCGGCTTTATCTTTCTGATAAAACTTATTGAAAATGTTTTTAAACTCTTCTTCGGGGATTGTTTCGCCGCTATTTGTGATTTTGACCGTTAAAAATTCGTCGGAATTTTCAATTTCAACGGTTATTTCGCTGCCGGGATAAGCGAATTTGATTGCGTTATCCAAAAGGTTTATCCAGACCTGTTTCAACATATCTTCGTTGCCGCAAAGAGTGTATTCGTCAAAGTCCAACTGGAAAGCGATATTCTTTTTCTCCCACTTTTTTTCTAAAAGCAGTATGCAGGTGCGGATTTGTTCGGACACGTTAAAGCAAGTCGTTTCGGTAAGTATGTTCTGATTTTCTATCTTTGAAAGGTTTAATATATTAGTCGCCATATCGGAAACACGGTCAAGTTCTTCTTCGATTATTTTAAGATACTCGGCGCGCTTTTCCTGCGGAAGATTGCCTTTTTTAAGCAGTTCCACAAGCCCTTTAACGGACACTATCGGGGTTTTAAATTCGTGCGAAAAGTTATTGATAAAATCCGAACGCAGAATTTTAGTGTTTTCAAGTTCTTTAGCGAGCGCGTTGAAATTGTCCGCAAGTTCTTTCATTTCGTACGAACCGCCGCCGTCAAGCCGTACCGAATA
>CAMORY010000114.1 GCA_946624395.1 uncultured Clostridia bacterium
ATTAAAGACATTATGATAAGTTTGAAAAACGCCGACACGTACGCCCATTTATCCATAAATAAACTTTTAACGTTGACGTTGGCAAGTCTTATACCCACCACTATCATAGAACACGGGGTTACCATTTCGGCAAGGTAGTTCATACTTTGCATAAACTTTTCGAGAATACTATCGAGAGTGTTGCCGTTTTTGTCTAAACTCGCCATATCCACGATAGGGCGCGGCAACGCTACGAACAGTACAAAGCCTATTACCAGCGAAATAATAACGGGATTAAGGGCTATTTTTTTCACCGAAACCTGCTTTTTATCGCCCGTCATTATGTATACGCCGAAAGTCCAGGTTAAAAGATTGAACACGGCTATAATCACCGCGCCGTAAATCATAATTTCTGCTAAAAGTTCCGCGTTTTCATTAAAAAGCGACTGCAAGAACGGAAAGCCCATAAATCCGCAATTAGAAAACACGCTTGCAAATTTCAGTACGCGGATTTTAGCGTCCGCGCTCTTTTTAATAAATACGAATTTCAGCACGGTAAACATAATAAGATGCACCGCTACCGCAAGCAACATTACGTAAAGCATATTAAGCCCGATTTCTGGGTCAAACGCTTTTTTCTGAAAACTCGTAATTACGAGTACCGATTGACAGCAATACAGAACTATTGTCGAGATGGTTTCCGCGGCTTTTTCGGGCAACATTTTAAGTTTGGCAAAAATATACCCGGGTATTGCCAACGCAAGCAAAAAAATTACCGTTATTAAAACGTCGATAAATGTTATTTCCATTTGCTTTCCTTAAACCTTTTCACTTCCCGCTCGTAAGTTAAAACGTCGGCGTAAATTTTAAATTCGTTTTTAAATATATATTCTGTCAACTGTTCGTCCGTGCATACGTTATCGGGAACGTATATACCGGCGGTTATGGGCTGTTCTTCGTGATGAAAGTCCGTGCCCGACATACCGATAAGTCCGTACTTTTTACAAAACTCTTCGGCTTTACCGTTATGGTTATAGTGGTGAAAATGCCCGTTAAACTTTTCCGCACCGTGCATAAAGTCAGGATTCCCGCATATAACGCCATCGCGGAAAGGGTGCGTCTGATACATAAAAAGCCACTTTTTTTCAGCAAAGCGGAACAATTCTTCCTGTGTAAATGTATAAAACGGCTTATTGTCCGTCATATCCTTTTCGGATATCCCGTACACCATAAATTCTTCGCCGTAAATACTGCCGTTTTCAGGCACGGTGCGAATTTCCGTGCCGCAAAAGACTTTTACGCCGTATGGCTTTAACTGTTCGCGCAAATTATCTATAAGGGAATAATAAAATCTTACCTTTTCGGCGTGCGTTTCGCCTTTAAGATAGTTATAACTGTCCTTTGACAAATGGTTGGTTATAACTATCCCGCCATAGCCCGATTTAACGTACTTTTCTATAAGCGTAGCGTTATCAGCGGTCGCACAATAACTCCCGCCTAAAGAGTGGCAATGCGTTTCAAGTTTTATCATAATATATTTCTTTCAGTAAAAAAGGGCAAAACCGACGTTTCGCCCCTTTTATCCGTATATAATTTTTAACCGATTAAGTCGGCGTATCTGCTTTCGTAAACGTTAGTATACTTGGTGTCGTAGCGATACTTATTTACAAGCACCGTTCTGCTCTTCGAAGACGTTGCCGAAAGTTTTGCAGAGATTAACTCGTTTGCAAGGAAGTATAAGAAATTGTTTTCTTCTTCAAAATCTTCCCAGTGTTCGCGCTGATACTCAATATACTTTTCCCAACTTTCCTGCCCTTGCATATCTATATCGAGAGTGGCAAGATAATCGTCTAAAGTAGCGTATTCTTTATTTGCCGTCCACACTTCGGAGAAGAACATAAAGTGATAACCGTAGTCGGACGCAACCACTTTATAACTGCTGCCGCCTTCTTCCAAAAGCGCTTTGCCCGCGTCGCCGAACGTCTTAACGTATTCGTTATTGTCGGGTTTAATTACGTAGCCTTTATAAGTGTTAAGCGAACCGGGGTCTGTCGAGAACGCAAACAGTAATTCGTTTATCTTCGCGTCGTATTCTTTATCTTTCGGCAGAGCGTCGGTAGTGTATTCCCAGTATATATCGTCGCTTGCGCCTACAGCACCGACGGTTTCGTCCCCGTACACGTAATTATTTACGAATTCGGTAAATTCTTCAAGTCCGAAAGTTCTTACGCTTTCTACCGCGTAAACGCCGTCTTCATCGTCCGTCTTTGCTCTCACTTCTCTTACCGTGCCTTGGAATTCAAGGCTGTTAGCCGCGTCTTTTGCAAAGGTGTAGTCGCCCGTGAATTTCTTTGCGGCAAAGTCGAAATCGTAGCCCGATAAAATCCAGGTTTTACGCAAGTCTTGCGCAATCGTGCCCGCTAAAACTTTTGCACGTTCTTCTGAATATTTTTCTTCCGTCCAAACTTCGTGAACGCGTCCTTACTGCAATTCTTCTATCTGTTTGCTCTGGTAATCGTTGATACCCAAAAGCAGATTGTAAACGTAGCCGTACTTTCCTTCCTGATTGCTGTAAAGAATAGGACTGGTCGCGCTGGCGGAAGATAATGCGTCTACAAATTCTTGATTAGACCACTCTTTCTGCTCGTTTAATTTGTCCGTATAAGACTGCGCGAGTTTTTCATAGGTCAGGCTGTCTTTTATGCCTTTTACTATCGCTTCTTCGTAATTAGAGATAAGTTGACTTTCGTAATTGTTTTTAAGGAGTTGCTTTAAGTACTCGGTAGTTAAAAGCGTGCCGTCGTAATCCTTACCTAAAAGGTCGTTTGCTTTAAGGAGTTTTATTACCTTATTGAACGCGCCGCGTTTATACTCGTCCGAACTTACGTCAAAACCTTCGTTTTCGATTTTTTCAACGTATTCTTCTTTGTCAACGTCTTTTTCTGCGTTTTTAGCGTCGGTCGGAACGGTTCTTACGTCGAAAATCAAAGTGTCCGTAATTTCGGTTTTCGACTTGTCTTCGGAATAACTGTCCAAAAGGTCGTTTATGGACTTATAAGAGTAGTATTTCGCTTCCGTTATTTCGTCCGCGGTAAGATATCTCTCTAACGCGGGGGCGGCGTAAGCCTCGTTCACGGTTCTTTCAATGCCTGATTCCGCGTCGCCGTTTTCAAATACATCCGTCGCAACCTGAACGACTATACGGTTTTCAATAAGCCCGTTAAGAATAAGTTTATACGTTCTTGCGGCGTCGTACCCGTAGTACTGCGTATAAATGTAGCCGTAATTCATATAGCCGACGATAAGGTCTTTTTTGTAAATATTTTCTTGTTTGTTTATATTTACGGTGGCAACGACTTGATTAATGTTGCGTTCGGTATCGTCGGTTATAAAATTACACCCCGAAACCCCCGCCATACCGATAACTACGGCAAGCAGTAAGGTCGTAAGTTTTAACAGCAGTTTTTTCATATATCTCTCTCCAAAAATCAAGCGAAAATAGTTTTTATTATACTCAAATAGTATATACTATATAAACGAAAATTGCAATCGTTTTTCCGCTTTTTAATAATTTTGATTTTCCGCTTAAGACAATTTTTCGCTAAATTACGGCTTTTGACAGAAATTCCCGCACTATCGCCAGCATATCGGAGTTGTTTTCGGCGGTTCTTATGAACTCTATTTTCGGCGCGCCGCTCATTGAAATACGCGCTCTTCCCTTATAACTTTCTATGGTTTCCATAAGCGCGGCGTTATTAAACGCGGCAAAGTTTTCAAACGTTAAACTCGTTTCGCCTTTCGACACGGTGATTTTAACGGCGGATATTTTCATAGCAAGGTACTTTGCCACGGCGATATCGATAAGGTTTTTCACTTCTTCGGGAATTTCGCCGTACGCGTCTTTTATCGCGGCGATAAACTCGGCTTCGGCGTCTACGGAATTGATTTCCGCTATCTCTTTATACGCGTCCATACGCGCCACGCCGCCTTCTATATAACTTTCGGGAATATACGCGCTTAAACGGATGTCAAGTTCAGGCGTTTTTTCTTCTTTGCCCGAAATCTCTTCGCGCAAAAGTTTGGAATACAACTCGTACCCGATTTTATCCATATGCCCGTGCTGCTCCGCGCCTAAAATATTGCCCGCGCCGCGGATTTCCAAGTCGCGCATAGCGATTTTTATGCCGCTGCCCATTTCGGTAAACTCTATAATGGCGTTAAGCCTATCGAACGCGGTATTCGATAAAATTTTATCCCGCTTAAAGGTAAAATACGCGTACGCTAATCTATCGCTTCTGCCTACCCTGCCTTTCAGTTGGTATAAAGAAGACAGCCCCAACCTATCCGCGTCTATCACTATAAGGGTGTTGGCGCGCGGCAAATCCACGCCGTTTTCTATTATCGTAGTCGAAACCAAAACGTCCGTTTTGCCCTGATAAAACTCTTCGACGGCTTTTTCCATTTCCCGTTCGTTCATCCTGCCGTGCACGACGGTAAACTTCAAATTCGGCATAAGGTTTTTAAGTTTAGATGCAAAAGTGAATATGCTTTCCACCCTGTTGTATAAAACGAACGCCTGCCCGCCGCGGTTTATCTCTCTCGACACGGCGTCTTTTATAAGCGTTTCGGTCTCTTCAACCACGTACGTCTGCACGGGTAGCCGCTTTTTGGGCGGCGTGTTTATTACGCTTATCGCGCGTATCCCCGATAGCGACATATGCAAGGTTCTGGGTATGGGCGTTGCCGTAAGCGTAAGCGTGTCAACGTTCTTTTTCAACAGTTTGATTTTTTCTTTATGTTCCACCCCGAAGCGCTGTTCTTCGTCTAAAACCAACAGCCCCAAGTCGCGGAAAGCCACGTCGCCGCTTAAAAGTCTGTGCGTGCCTATTATAAAGTCGATTTTGCCTTCTTTTAAATCGGATAAGGTTTTTTTCTGCTCCGCGGGGGTGCGGAAACGGTTAAGCACGGCGATTTTTACGCCGAAATTTTTAAACCGCTCTGCCGCGGTGTTATAATGCTGTTCGGTAAGTATGGTGGTCGGCGCAAGCATAGCCGCCTGCTTGCCGTTTAATATCGCGCGGAAAACCGCACGGAACGCCACTTCGGTTTTACCGAAGCCCACGTCCCCGCAAATAAGCCTGTCCATAACTTTGCCGCTTGCCATATCGCTTTTAACGTCGTTTTCAGCGGTTATCTGGTCGGGCGTTTCTTCAAAAGGGAAGGCGGCGTCAAACGCCTTTTCAAGTTCCGCGTCCGATTTAAAAGCAAACCCTTCGGACTGCTCGCGTTCCGAATATAGTTTTTTAAGGTCAAAGGACATTTTGCGTAGACTTTCTTTGACCGATTTTTTGATTTTTTCAAAGTCCGCGCCGCCGATTTTAGAAAGTTTGGGCTTTTTCTCGCTACCTAAATAGCGGGTTAAAATATCCATCTGTTCGACGGGTACGTACAAAACGTCGCCGCCTGAATATTCCACCGCAACGTAGTCTTTAGTGCCTTCGGTCGTCGTTATCTTTTTAACGCCCAGCACCCTGCCTATACCGTGAACTTCGTGCACGCAGTAGTCGCCGACTTCGGGCGCGGTGAAAAAACTCTGCCGCTTTACTTTCAGTTTTTTGGCGGGCGTGCCGCGGGAAAACAGGTTGCCGCTACCTATAACCGCCACTTTCTCTTCGTGGAACACAAACCCCGCGGATAAAGTTTCGGTAGAAATTATAACGCCTTTAAGTTCGCCGCGCTCTCGTATTGCGGACGCTATGCCGTAATCGGATAAATCCTTGCAAAGCATTTCCGCGCGGCGGCTGTCCCCTGCGGTAATAAGCACCTTATACCCCGAATACAGCCAGTTGTTTATATCGGTAAATACTTCTTTAAAGTCAAGGCGGTAGTTTATAACGCCGCCGGATTTCGGGTTTATGATTTTAAGCGGGCTGAAAAACGGGTTTGCCGTAGACAAGGTCTGCAAAGTCGCTTGCCTATACGAAAGCAACCTGCTTTTCAGTTCATTAACGCCTATACAGTTGTTTTTAGAAAACGAAAACACTTCGCCCGATAAATAAAGCGAATTAAACCGTTCGGTAAACTCGGTATCATTAAGCACCGCCAAATCGTAAATACGCTTTGCTTCGTCGAAAATAACCACGGTATCGCGAGAAAGCAAGTCGAACGGCGTGCCGCAAGTGTCGGAAAGTACGGCAAGCGCGTTAAGCCCTTCGTCTTGTTTTTCCGCGGAAAGCAAAATATCTTCGTAAATTTCTTTAAGTCGGACTTTACGGGTTTTATCGGCGGCAAGCGTTTCTTCTTTGACGATTTTTAAAATTCTTTGCAGTTCGTCGCTACTAAAAACGTATTCCTTTGCCTGAATAATCTCCGCACCGAAAAGCGCCGCGATAGTCTTTCTCGTCTCCGTATCGAAAGTTTTTATATTCTCCACGTAATCGTCGAAAAAGTCTATTCTTAACGGCTCTTCAAAGTCTATCGGGAACACGTCCAACACGTCGCCGCGAACGGCGAACGTGCCTTTTACTTCCACGCTGTCCGTCCGTTCGTAGCCCGTTTCGGTTAAAAACGCGACTATCTCGTCTCTTGACAGCGTTTGCCCGCGCGACACGGTAAAAGTGCGCACCGATTTCGGGCAAGCCTGCATAAGCGCGGCGGCGGTGGTAATAACCACGTCCGCCCCCTTAATATCTTTTATCGCGCGTATGCGCTTATAAAGCCCGTCCTTGGAAAAAGCGCGCGTCAAAATAAGCGTATCTTCTCTGTCGGGAAGATACACCACCTTTTTACCCGTCAATTCCCTTATGGCGCGTTCAGCAGAAGCCGCGGCAAGAAAGTCTTTAACCACGTATAAAACGGGTTCTTCCACCGTAGCGACGAGATAATTTTTAAATGCGTCCGAAACACCGAAAACCGCCGAAGGTATACCTTGGCGGAGTGCGGAAAGAAATTCGTTTACCGAATTTTCCCCGTTTCTTAACGCTACGATTTTTTCAAGCATCTAACCTACCTAAAACCGTTATATATCAAGCGTTATTTTTTACCGTTGTATTTTTGTATAAGCGAAGAAATTGCCGCGCCCTGACTAAACTCCGCCGCGGCGTGCGCCGCGCGGGTAGTTGCCTCTTCAAACACCGCTTTATCTTCTTCGCGTATTCCCGAAAGCACGTAATCTATAAGCGGAATAACAGTCGGCTCTTCGGGCTTAAACCCTACGCGTATGCGCGGAAAGTTTTCCGTGCCGAGTTCTTTTATTACGTTCCGCATACCGTTATGCGTGCCGGCAGAACCGCTCTCTCTAATCCTAACGAAACCTTTTTTAAGGTCGAAATCGTCGTAGATAATCAAAATATCCTTGCTTTCGATTTTATAGAACGCCGCTATCTCCCGCACGCTTTCGCCCGATAAATTCATATAGGTCAAGGGCTTTGCGAAAATAACTTTGTCGTCGCCCGTGCCTTTTTCGGCAATTAAAGCGCGGAATTTTTCTCTTCTAAATTCCGCGCAGAAAAGCGCCGCGGCTTTTTCCACGCACGTAAAACCGAGATTGTGAAAGGTATTAAGATATTGTCTGTCGGGATTACCGAGCCCTACTATCAGTTTCATAATAATTAAACGAAAAGCCGTTTATTATAATCAAACGGCTTTAGTCTGTATCAGTCTTCGTAAATCGCCGAAAGCGAAGTGTCGGAATATATCGTCGTTATCGCCTTTGCTATGTATTTCGCAACGGGCATAACCTTTATCTTGGGACACTTTGCGGCAATTTCCGCAACGTCTATCGTGTCAAGCACGATTATTTCTTTTATCGGCGAAGCGGTAAGTCTTTCAATCGCAGGCCCTGAAAGAACGCCGTGCGTACAACAAGCGTACACTTCTTTAGCGCCGTTTTTAACAAGCGCTTCAGCGCCCTGAACTATCGTTCCCGCAGTGTCTATCATATCGTCTACCATTAAACAGGTCTTGCCTTCCACGTCGCCTATTACGTTCATAACTTCTATGGCGTTGGCTTTGGGGCGGCGCTTATCTACGATAGCAAGCGGCGCGTTAACGCGCGAAGCAAAGTTTCTCGCCCTGCCGACGCTGCCGACGTCCGGAGATACGACGACCCAGTTTTCGTCCATTTTCTTTTTGAAATATTTGGCAAGCAGCGGTGCGCCGTAAAGATGGTCGACGGGTATTTCGAAAAAGCCCTGTATCTGCGCCGCGTGCAAATCCATAGTCATAACCCTGTTTGCGCCCGCGCTGGTGATAATATCCGCCACGAGTTTTGCGGTAATCGGGTCTCTGGGGCGCGCCTTTCTGTCCTGACGGGCGTAGCCGAAATAAGGCATAACCGCCGTAATTCTGCCCGCGGAAGCGCGCTTGCAAGCGTCGATAAGTATAAGCAGTTCCATAAGATTGTCGTTTACGGGTGCGGACGTGGACTGAATAATGAATACGTCTTTACCCCTGACGGTATGCGGAAGAGTAACGTTGATTTCGCCGTCGGAGAACTTACCGACTTCCGCGTCGGAAAGGGTAAGCCCGAGTTCTTTTGCAACCGCTTCCGCTAAAGGACGGTTTGCGTTGCCGCTTATAAGTTCGATAGAGTTGCCGTGTGTTATCATAATTTTTTCTCCTAATGTAACTTTATGTACATATGGTACACTTATATTTTAAGCCTGCGACGTAAAATAGTCAAGGATTTTGAGTTTTTAAGTCGGTTTTTTTATTTCTTTTTTCCTTAAAATATTCGCGCAAAAGTTTTGAACAGGTTTTTTCTTCCACTCCGCCGCAAAATTCCGCGCTGTGATTAAGTCCGCTATCCGTTAATACGGGGAATTTACTCACGGCGCAGCCGCTTTTAGGTTCGTACGCACCGAAGATTACTCTTTTTATTCTGGCGTTCGCAAGCGCCCCCGCGCACATGGCGCACGGCTCTAACGTTATGTATATTTCCGCTCCGTCAAGCCGCCAACTTTTCAGTTTTTTACAGGCTTTTTCAATAGCGATAATTTCTGCG
>CAMORY010000115.1 GCA_946624395.1 uncultured Clostridia bacterium
CCTGTCGCCTAAAAAGACCTGGGCGGGGGCTATCGGCGGCGTTATAGGGGGAATTATCGGCGCGATAGTCGTGTATTTTGCCGTAGATAAAACGGGTATTGTCGCTACGGCGAAAATAAGCCCCGTGATTATATTTATTATAATCGGCGCGGTTGCAAGCGTTTTCACCGAAATCGGCGATTTGTTCGAGAGTTATATTAAGCGCAAAGCGGGTATTAAAGATATAGGCAAAATTATGCCTGGGCACGGCGGCGTTATGGACAGAATAGACGGTATGAGTTTTGCCGCCGCAGTCGTATATTGTATTTTCGTTTTGTTGTTATAGGGGGCGCATAAATGAAAAAAATCGCTTTAATCGGCAGTACGGGTTCTATAGGCGTTCAGACCTTGAACGTGGTGCGCCGCTATCCCGATAAATTCAAAATAGTTTCTCTTGCGGCGGGTAAAAACGCCGCGCTTTTAGCCGAACAGGTAAAAGAATTTAAGCCCGAAATCGCAACGGCGGCGGGGTGTTCCGAAGAATATTTATCAGTTATAAAACAAAACGTCCGCGATTTTACCGTGGGTGAAAACGCGTTTATTAACGCGATAACTGCGGAAGCGGACGTGGTTGTAATAGCGCTCGTCGGGTTTACGGGTATTATCGCGGTATTAGACGCGATAAATAAGGGTAAAAATATAGCGCTTGCAAATAAAGAAAGTCTGGTTGTCGGCGGCGATATAGTTATGAAAAAAGCGCGCGAAAAGGGCGTAAACATAGTGCCGATAGACAGCGAACATTCGGCAATCTGGCAGGCGCTTTCGTTCGATTTTAACCGTCCTTTTAAAAAAATAATTTTAACGGCGTCGGGCGGTGCGTTCCGCGATAAAACCGAAGAAGAATTAAAGACCGCAACCGCGGCAGACGCGCTCAAACACCCCAACTGGGCAATGGGCGCGAAAATTACCGTAGACTGCGCGACGATGGTCAACAAGGCGTTTGAAGTTATCGAAGCGAAATGGCTGTACGGCGCACCTTTCGACAAAATAGACGTAATAATTCACAGAGAAAGTATCATACACTCTATGGTAGAGTACGAAGACGGTTCTACTATAGCGCAGATGAGTTATCCTACGATGGAACTGCCTATACAGATAGCGCTATCCTACCCGGAACGGCTTAACCCCGCAGTAGATAGTTTAAATTTTGCAAAAATAAGCAAACTAACGTTTAGTGAACTTGATAAAAAGCGTTTTCCCGCTTTTAAAGAAGTGGTTGCCGCGGGCAAAAAGGGCGGGGCGTATCCGGCGGTTGCTAACGGCGCTAACGACGCGCTTACCAAACTGTTTTTAGAAAACAAGATAGGTTTTACCGATATTTACGCGGGGATTTCGGGCGCGCTTAACGCTTATAGCGGCGACTATTTCGGCGACTTTGAAACTTTAAAAGCCGCAAACGACTTTGCCGCGCGGTTCGTTAAAAACAAATACGGAGAATAATGGGTTTATTATTGACGTCTTTCGGCGAAGCGGCGACTTACGCGCTTTATATTTTAATCGCCGTTTTACTGCTGTTATTGATGATAACCGTTCACGAAGCGGGGCATTATTTCGCGGGTAAAATTTTCGGTTTCGGTATCGAAGAGTTTTCGATAGGGTTCGGACCGAAAATTTTTTCACGCACGAAAAAGAACGGCGAAAAATTTTCCGTGCGCCTTATTCCGCTGGGCGGGTATTGCGCCTTTTCGGGCGAAGACGAAGAGTCCGAAGACCCCAAAGCCTTTAACAACAAAAAGCCGTGGCAACGCATAATCGTGCTTGTTGCGGGCGCGTTTATGAACTACCTTACCGCGATAGTTATTATTTCGCTTATGTTCGGAATTTACGGGCACTCCGCGGTTATGGCGTACGAAACGACGGGGGAAAGTCCTTACGGCGCGGAGTATTCGTTGCGGGATAGGGACGTTATAGTAAAGGCGGACGGCAAAACCGTCTATCTTATAACCGACCTTATGACGGCATTAAGCGGCAAACAGCAGGGCGATAGCGTGGAGTTTTACGTTTTAAGAGACGGCGAATATTCCTCCGTGCCGATAAAACTTTGCGCCGACGCGGACTTTAAAAACTTAGAAGATATTGAAACGCTTTGTCTCGCGCTTAATATCTATTACGGAGAAGAAGACGGCGCTACTACGTCTGGCTTTCGGACGACGGGGCTAAAACTCGGTTTTTTCGAGACGATAGGGCGCAGTTTCGAGTACTCATTTAAACTTGCGGGTATGATATTTACCGTGTTCCGTCAACTGTTTACGGGTGTTCTCGGAATACAATCCGTAGGCGGCACGATAACCACTATAAACGTTGCGGCAACCGCGATACGCGCGGGCGGGCTTTGGAGTTTCTTAAATATTTCCGCGTTTATCGGCGTAAATCTCGCCGTGTTTAACCTGATACCCTTTCCCGCACTCGACGGTTCGAGAGTGGTGTTTACGCTTATAGAGTGGGTGCGCGGAAAACCGGTAAAAAGAAAAGTAGAAGGCATAATTCACGCCGTCGGGTTTGCTATTATATTATGTTTTGCCGTTTTCGTGGATTTACAGGGCTGTTTTTGATAAAACATAATCAAAAATAATAAATCGTATAAAAAATTAGAATAAAAAAATTTGTCAAAAAGTTTCCGTTTTTAATCATTTTGTGGTACAATGTTGTTGAAATTTATTAAGGAGAATAATATTATGGC
>CAMORY010000116.1 GCA_946624395.1 uncultured Clostridia bacterium
CGACTGAAAGGAATAAAATAATACCAAAAAGGGTAAAAGTCAAGTATGGTATTAGGTTTTTGTATAGGCGTAGTAGTCGGCGCGAATATCGGGCTTATCGTGTTTTCGCTTTTCGGCGTCAGAAGGGGCGCGGGAAAATAATTTAGGCCGAATAAAACGGGCAGTTTAGCGGGCGTAATAAAACGCGTTTTGCGCGCTTTATTAACGCGCGTTTTTTTATTTTAAATAATTGACACTATTCTGTATTTAGTAGTATAATATATCCGTATACCACAAAATATCATAAAAAGGCGGTTCGGTTATGAAAAATTACTTTTTGGCAATCGATATAGGCGCGTCAAGCGGTAGGCACATTTTAGGACATACGGAAAACGGCAAACTTATTCTCGAAGAAGTCTACCGTTTTAAAAACGGCGCGATAAAAAAGGACGGCAAACTCGTCTGGAACGATAAGGCGCTGTTTTTAAGCATTGTCGAAGGGCTTAAAAAATGTAAAGAACTCGGCAAAATTCCCGTAAGTCTCGGTATCGATACCTGGGGCGTGGACTATGCGCTTTTGGATAATAACGATAATCTTATCGGCGAAGTGTATTCTTATAGGGACGAACGCACGCTTGCCGTGATGAAGGAAGTTTACGGCATAGTGTCGGAGCGCGAACTGTACGAAAGAACGGGTATCAAAGAGCAGGTCTTTAATACCGTGTTCCAACTTTATTGCGATAAAAAATCGGGCAAACTTGAAAGAGCCGAAACCTTTTTAATGATGCCCGACTATCTGCATTTTTTGCTTACGGGCGTTAAAAAGAACGAATACACCAACGCGTCGACCACGGGGCTTTTAAACGCCGCAAACCGCGACTGGGACTATGAAATCATAGAGAAATTAGGTCTTAAAAAATCGCTCTTTAAACCGCTTTCCTATCCTTGCGAAAAGGTTGGCGGGCTAAAAAAAGACATAGTAAAAGAAGTGGGGTTCGACTGTACTGTGTACCTTCCCGCAACGCACGACACGGCAAGCGCTGTAATGGCGGTTCCGTCCGAGAACGACCCGCTTTATATATCTAGCGGCACGTGGTCTTTAATCGGTATAGAAACGCCGAAAGAAAACACTTCTATAGTTGCGGCAGACAGCGGCTTTACCAACGAGGGCGGGTTCAATAAGACCGTACGGTTTTTAAAGAACATAATGGGCATGTGGATGATACAGAATATCAAAAAGGAGTTAAACGACGAGTACGATTTTGTCGAACTCGTTCGCCTTGCCCGCGCGGCAAAGGACTTCGGCAGTATAGTGGACGTGAACGATTTGTCCTTTTTCTCGCCCGATAGTATGATAACCGCGGTAAAAGAGTATTGTAAAAAGACGGGGCAGAAAGTTCCAGAAACTGTGGGCGAAATCGCCTTCTGCGTGTACCGTAGCCTTGCCGAGAGTTATAAAAAGTCCGTGGAACAGATAGAAGAAATCACGGGCGCAAAATTCGATAAAATACATATCGTCGGCGGCGGCTGCCAGAACGTGCTTATGAACGAACTTACTGCGGCTATTACGCGCCGCACGGTAGTGGCAGGACCTGTGGAAGCGACGGCGACTGGCAATCTTATCGCGCAGATGCTTGCGGTGGGCGAGATAGCAAGCCTGTCTGCGGGTAAAGCGCTTATCCGCGATTCGTTTGAAATAAAAGAGATAAAAGCATAAAAATATAAGGAACAGATATGAAAAACGTATTCGACGTACTTAAAGAGAGAGGATTTATCAAGCAAACCATTTACGAAGACGAACTGTATAAAAAGCTTGGCGAAGAGTCCGTGGCTTTTTATATCGGGTTCGACCCGACGGCGGACAGCCTGCATATCGGGCATTATATTCCGATAATGGCTATGGCGTGGATGCAAAAGTACGGGCATAAGCCCATCGCGCTGTTCGGCGGCGGCACGGGGATGATAGGCGACCCTTCGGGCAGAAGCGATATGCGCCAGATGCTGACCAAAGAAACCATAGCGCATAACATAGAGTGTTTTAAAAAGCAGATGTCGAGATTTATAAGTTTCGAAGGCGAAAACGCGGCGATTTGCGCCAACAACGCCGACTGGCTGCTTAATCTTAATTACGTGGATTTTCTGCGCGATATCGGCGTGTATTTTTCGGTCAATAAAATGCTTACAGCGGAGTGCTTTAAGCAGCGTATGGAAAAGGGGCTTACCTTTCTGGAATTCAACTATATGCTTATGCAGGGCTACGACTTTTTGTATCTCAATCAAAAGTACGGCTGTGCTTTGGAAGTTGGCGGCGACGACCAGTGGTCTAATATGCTTGCGGGCGTGGATTTAATCCGCCGCAAAGAGAAAAAAAGCGCGTTCTGCTTAACCTGTACGCTATTATTAAACAGCGAAGGCAAAAAGATGGGTAAAACCCAGAAAGGCGCGCTGTGGCTTGACGAAAATAAGTGTTCGGTCTACGATTTTTATCAGTATTTCCGCAACGTTGAAGACGTTAAGGTCGAAGAGTGTATGCGCCTACTTACCTTTATGGATTTAGACGAGATAAAAGAACTCACCAAGTATAAGGACGAGCGTATAAATATCGCCAAAGAGCGGCTTGCGTTCGAGATAACCAAACTCGTTCACGGTGAAGGAAAGGCGCTTGCCGCTGCAAAACAGGCAAAAGCGGCGTTCGGCGGCGGTAGTTTAGAAGATATGCCGACCGTTGAAGTAGATAAAAACACGGAATTTATAAACGACGTGATGGTTAGCGCGGGACTTGCCAAATCCAAGGGCGAAGCAAAGCGATTGATAGAAGGCGGCGGCGTTTCGGTAAACGACGATAAAATCTCCGACCCGTTCGCCACAATTCCCGACGGCGCGAGAGAAAACTGCAGTTTTATTTTGCACAAGGGTAAAAAGGCGCACGTCAAAATTATTCTTAAATGAATTCTTATAAAACGGTAGTGGGCGAAGCGGAAAGCGTTTCGGTTATAGAGCGTTCCAAGTTTATCTGTCTTATAAAAGGTATAAACGACGAGACGGAAGCGAAAGAGTTTATAGTAAGCGCCCGTAAAAAATATCCGCTTGCAACCCACTATTGCTACGCATATATTGCAGACGAAGACGGGTTTAATCAGAAGTTTTCCGACGACGGCGAACCGCACGGCACGGCGGGGCAACTCATACTTAACGCGCTTAAAAGTCAGGGCGTATATAAGACGGTTGCGGTTGTCGTAAGATATTTCGGCGGCATAAAACTCGGCACGGGCGGGCTTGCCCGCGCGTACGGCGGCGCGGCGGCGGAAACATTGAGTAGCGCCGATATCCGCACTTATTCCGCGGCGGAATTTTATAAAATAGCGCTATCTTACGCGCAGTATAAAAAGTTTTCGGGACTATCTGGCGATTTCAAGACGGTAAAAGTTGAGTACGGCGACAGCGTTTCTGTCGAAATAGCCGTAAAAAAAGAAAATGCGGAGACGTTTTTAAAAAAGGCGGCGGAAGCGATAGGCGGGGAGACGGCGGAACAAATCGGAACGGAATATTTCGCGTTCTGATTATATAGAATTAACGGTATGCAAACGATTACGCAAATATCCGCGCAGGAAAAGAATAAAGAGCGGGCGAATATTTATATCGACGGGGAGTTTTACGTCGGCGTTTCTCTTGAAACGGTGCTTAAACTGCGTTTAAAAGTCGGCGACGCGGTGGATAGCGAAAGACTTTCCGAAATAGTCGCTGAAGCGGAGCGCGCGGACGCTATGCAGAAGGCTACTGACTACGCGCTTAAAACGCTTAAGACTAAAAGACAGGTAAAAGATTATCTGCTTAAAAAAGGGTATTCGGAAGAAACCGTGTGGCAAACGGTGGACAAACTGAAAGAGTACGGGTATATAGACGATAAAGAGTATTCCAAAAGGTTTATAGAAAGCACGTCCAAAACGCAGGGCAGGCGGCTTATCGAATACAAACTTATGATGAAAGGCGTTAAAAAGGACGATATAGCGTTTGCGTACGAAACCGCGGAGACGGACGACAGGGAAAACGCAAGACGTTTAGCGGAAAAATATCTCCGCAACAAAGAAATTACCAAAGAAAACGTGTTAAAAACGTATAAATATCTTATAGGCAGGGGCTTTTCTTACGAGCAGGCGGATTACGCCGTAGCGCGTTTTAAGGAAGATTAAAGGTTATGGAACGGATTTTATCCGTCGGCGAAATGCGCGCGGCGGACGAGTATACAATCAATACGCTTGGCGTTTCGAGCGAAATCCTGATAAGCCGCGCGGGCGAAGCGGTCGCACAGGAAATTTTAAAGCGCTTTAAGGGCGGCAGAGTTTTAGTCTGTATAGGTAAGGGCAATAACGGCGAAGACGGTAAAGTCGTTGCAAAAATTCTTTCCGCCGTGCACGGGTTTTCCGTGTCGACTTTCAGCGCCGAAGTGGGTTTTTTCAAAATTTTCGAAAAGAAATTCGATATTATAGTCGACTGTCTGTTCGGTACCGGGTTAAATAAGGAAATAACGGGCAGGTATAAAACCGCGGTCGAAAAAATCAACGAAAGCGGCGCGTTTGTTATATCCTGCGATATTCCGAGCGGTATAAACGGCGACAGCGGAAAAGTTATGGGCGTAGCCGTGAAAGCCGATTTAACAGTCGCTATTCAGGAATACAAACTCGGGCATTTTTTAAACGAGGGCGTGGATTATTCGGGCAAAGTAATCGCCAAAGACATAGGCATAAGCGTGTGGACGGATACTTGCGCTAACCGTATAACCGATAAAGACGCCGCGTTGCTGTTCAAAAAACGCCCCCGCAATATACATAAAGGCGATTGCGGCAAAGTCGCGGTTATCGGCGGCAGTAAAAGTTATTCCGGCAGCGTAATGCTGTCGCACAATGCTCTTACCGCGTATAAAACGGGCGCGGGGTACGCGGCGATTGCCGTTCCCGACTGTATATTTAACGTGGTTGCGGGCATCAATCCGGAGTGTATAATACGTTGTTTGCCCGACGACGGCAACGGTATGGTTTTTGACGAAAGCGGAATAAAGCCGCTTTTAGGGTATAACGCCATAGCCTTCGGAATGGGGGCTGGGGCGACTGAAGAGACTTATAAAACTCTTTCGTATCTTATCAAAAACTACAAGGGCAGACTTTTAATCGACGCGGACGGTATAAACGCGCTTGCGCTTTTCGGAAAGGAAATCCTGAAAAATAAAAAGTGTGAAGTTGTCCTTACGCCGCACGTAGGCGAATTTAGTAGACTTTCGGGCAAGAGTAAAGAAGAGATTTTATCGGACACAATAGGTTTGGCAAAAGCCTTTGCGGCAGAATACGGCATAACGCTTTTACTTAAAAACGCGGTAAGCGTTATAACGGACGGGACTAAAACGGTGCTTAACACCACGGGAGACGGCGGTATGGCAAAGGGCGGCAGCGGAGACGTGCTTTCGGGCTTTGCCGCAGGGTTATTAAATAGGGACGAAGAGCCGTTTTTCTGCGTTGCCGTGGCGGCGTATCTGTTCGGTAGAGCGGGGGAAATCGCCGCGAAAGAGCAAAATTCGTACACAATAACGGCGACCGATTTGATAGCGGCTTTGCCAAAAGCGATAAACAAAATATAATATAAAGAACTTAAATTATTAA
>CAMORY010000117.1 GCA_946624395.1 uncultured Clostridia bacterium
AAACAATAATTCAATTTATCATATCACAATTATAGGTATTATTTCAATATAACCGAAAGTTAAATTTATATTAAGATAATGCTGTGGCAAACCTTGAAAACCTGCCCCCGCTATGTTAAAATATGCAAGCGCACAGATGCCGGTATGGCGGAATTGGCAGACGCAAGGGACTTAAAATCCCTCGGTGGCAACACCGTACCGGTTCAAGTCCGGTCTCCGGCACCAGAATATCTGAACGCATATCGAATTTTCGTTTTGCGTTTTCTATTAAATGCTGCTATGGCTCAGCAGGTAGAGCACGTCCTTGGTAAGGACGAGGTCACCGGTTCGAATCCGGTTAGCAGCTCCACTTTACCCCTTTTGCAAAAAAGCAAAAGGGGCTTTTTATTGCTGCTAACCGGTTGGCGAAATATGAACGCGATTGACGCTAACGCGCAACAATCGCTATTCCGTCGCTTTCAGCTCCTTACGAATCCGGTTAGCAGCTCCAGCGTCGCGGCACGACGATTTAAAAAACGGTTGACAAAATTTTGTCAACCGTTTCCTTTTACGTCGGCTCCTCCTCTTTCCCAAAAAATCTTCTGCTTTGCAAAATCTTTTTCGGGAGCCCTATTTATAATAAGCGGCGGTTGACAAAAATTGTCAACCGCCGCTTAATTGTTTTTTAACATTATTCAATAGGTGTTTCAGTTTCTTCCGTTTCGTCCTCTTCTTCGGACTTGGGCGTTATTGCAAGGCGCGAAACACGGCTGTCTTCTATTCTCATTACCTTAACGCCCTGCGTTGCCCTGCCGATTTTACTTATATCGCTGGACGCAACTTTTATGATAGTACCGTTTTCGGAAATTATCATTAAATCTTCGTCTCTAGAGACGAGTTTAAGGCTTACGAGTTTGCCCGTCTTTTCGGTAAATACGCCCGCTTTAATACCTTTGCCGCCCCTTGACTGCAAGCGGTAATCTTCTATATCCGAACGCTTACCGTAGCCCTTTTCGGTCATGGTTATAACTTCGCAATCGGGCTTAATTACCGACATATCGACGAGTTTATCGTCTTCCGCTATATCCATACCGCGAACGCCCATAGTATCCCTACCAGTCGCTCTAACGTCGCTTTCGTTAAACCTTATGCACTTACCTTCTTCGGACGCCATAATTATTTCGTCGTTGCCGTTTGTTAAGCCCACAGAAATCAAATCGTCGTCTTCACGAATATTTATGGCGATTTTACCGACTTTACGGATATTTGCATACTCTTCCAAAGAAGTCTTTTTGATAAGACCGCTTTTGGTTGCCATAACGATATAGCCCGTCGCATCCTTTTTAAGCGGAAGCATAGCGCAAACTTTTTCGCCGTCGGCAAGTTGCAACAGGTTGACTATCGCCCTGCCGCGCGCCGTCCGTTGCGCTTCGGGAATAAAGAAGCACTTAAGGCTGTACACCCTGCCCTTATCCGTAAAGAACAGAATATCGTCGTGCGTGGACGTGATAAACATATTCTCCACAAAGTCTTCTTCTTTGGGCTTGTGCGCGGTAATACCCCTGCCGCCGCGGCGCTGGGTTCTGTATTCCGAAACGGGAACGCGCTTAACGTAGCCGAAATGCGTAAGACTTACTACAACGTCTTCTACGGGTATCATATCGGCAATATCTATATCGCCGTAATCGTAGGAAAGTTCGGTCTTTCTCGGCGAAGGATATTTCGCCTTTATTTCTTCCATATCGCCTTTAACTATCGCGTTGACGCGCCACTCGTTGGCAAGAATATCTTTTAAATCGGCTATGGTTTTATCAAGCAATTCGAGTTCTTCTTTAAGTTTTTCAACTTCCATACTCGTAAGCCGCTGCAATCTCATTTCAAGTATCGCGTTAGCTTGCTTGTCGGATAAGTCGAATTCTTGTATCAACGCTTCCGCCGCGGAGTTTTTGTCGGCGGACTTTTTGATTATCTCTATAACTCTGTCTATATTATTAAGCGCAATTACAAGCCCTTTTACGATATGTTCGCGTTCTTCAGTTTTTGCCAAGTCGTATTTGGTTCTTCTTACGATAACTTCTTTCTGGTGCGCAATATAATGCTGTAATATCTCTTTAAGCCCCAAAACTTTAGGCTCGCCGTCCACGAGCGCCAAAAGAATTATACCGTCTTTAACCTGTAAATTCGTATGTTTGAATAAAGTATTTAAGACGACTTGCGCGTTAGCGTCCTTTTTAAGGTCTATGACCATACGCATACCGTGCCTGTCGGATTCGTCTTTAATATCGCTTATGCCTTCTATTCTCTTATCCTTGACCATATCGGCTATAGTCTTAATAAGAACGGCTTTATTGACCTGATAGGGCAATTCGGAAACGACAATTCTTTCTCTCGTGCCGTTATTAAATTCTTCTATTTCGGTTTTGGCGCGGAGAACGAAACCGCCCCTGCCCGTAGCGTACGCCTGTTTAATGCCCGCTCTCCCCATTAAAACGCCGCCCGTAGGATAATCGGGCGCGGGGATATATTCCATAAGTTCTTCTACGGTAATATCGGGATTATCAATGATTGCGATACACGCGTTCAAACACTCCGCAAGGTTATGCGGCGGAATATTCGTTGCCATACCTACGGCTATACCGTCCGAACCGTTGACTAAAATATTCGGAAAACGCGACGGCAAAACCACAGGCTGCATTTCGGTATCGTCAAAATTCGGATAGAAATCCACCGTGTCTTTGTCGATTTCCTTAAGCATCTCGTCGGAAAGGCGCGAAAGCCTTGCTTCGGTATACCTGTACGCCGCGGCGGGGTCGCCGTCGACCGAACCGAAGTTCCCGTGCCCGTCAACGAGCGGGAAATTTATGGAAAAGTCCTGCGCTAAACGCACTACCGCGTCGTAAACAGAACTGTCGCCGTGCGGGTGGTATTTACCTAAAACGTCGCCGACGATTTTAGCGCACTTTCTGTACGCTTTATCGCTGGTTAAGCCCGCTTCGTGCATAGCGTAAAGAATACGCCTGTGAACGGGTTTTAACCCGTCCCTTACGTCGGGAATAGCGCGGGAAACGTTGACCGCCATAGCGTATGCGATAAAAGATTTTTTTACTTCTTCGTCGACTTCTACGTTAATAAGTTTGGTTTTTTCAAGCGTCGACTGGAATTCGGCGGTAAGTTCCGCGCTGTTTTCTTTTCTAATCATTTTCGCGTTTCTCCTTTAAATATCAAGGTCTTTTACGAGTTTGGCGTTCTGTTCGATAAATTCACGCCTTAGTTCCGGATCGCCGCCCATAAGCCTGTTGAAAGTATCGTTGGCTTCGACCGCGTCTTCCATTGAAACTTTAAGCATAGTTCGCGTTTCGGGGTTCATAGTCGTGTTCCACAGTTGGTCGGGGTCCATTTCGCCCAAACCTTTGTAGCGCTGAATATCGCACTTACCCACTTCCGCAAGATATTCCTGTAATTCTTTATCCGAATAAAGGTATCTGTCGACTTTGTTTTTAGTCGCCTTATATAGCGGCGGTTGGGCGATATATACGTGCCCGTTTTCCACCAGCGGGCGCATAAAGCGGAAAAAGAACGTCAAAAGCAAAATACGTATGTGGCTACCGTCCACGTCCGCGTCGGTCATACATATTATTCTGTCGTAGCGGAGTTTGCTTTCGTCGAAATCGTCCTGAATACCCGCGCCGAAAGCCGTTATCATACTCTTTATCTCTTCATTTTCGAGAACGTGGTTAAGCCTTGCCTTTTCCACGTTAAGAATTTTACCGCGGAGCGGTAAAATCGCCTGAAAACGCCTGTCCCTGCCCGATTTCGCGCTGCCGCCTGCGGAATCGCCTTCGACTAAAAAGATTTCACAGAATTTGGGGTTTTTGTCCGAACAGTCGGCAAGTTTCCCTGGGAGCGTAGTGGATTCCAGCGCGCCCTTTCTTCTCGTGCTTTCGCGGGCGAGCCTTGCCGCCTCCCTTGCGCGTTGCGCGGTCAAGCATTTAAGCAGTATTTCTCTCGCTTTGGCGGGGTTTTCTTCTAAAAACGCACCGAAATGCTCGTTCATCGCTTTTACGACGAAATTACGCATCTCCGAATTACCGAGTTTGGTTTTGGTCTGCCCTTCGAACTGCGGGTCGGTAAGTTTAACCGACACGACGGCGACAAGCCCTTCTCTCGTATCTTCGGAAGAGACCTTTTCGTCCCCCTTAAACGCGTTTATCTTTTTACCCGCGTCGTTTATTATACGGGTAAGCGCGTTCTTAAACCCTTCTAAATGTGTGCCGCCTTCTTCGGTATTTATATTGTTTGCGAACGCGTAAACCGTTTCGCTGTAAGTGTCTGTGTACTGCATAGCGATTTCCACTTCCGTATCGCCGTAAAACACGTCGAAATACACGGGTTTATCGAATATCGCACCTTTATTGCGGCTTAAATCTTCCACGAAATGCGCTATACCGCCTTCGTAATAGAAGGTGTCTTCATGTTCCCGCTCGGCACGCTTATCGATAAGTTTTATCGTAAGCCCCTTGTTAAGGTACGCAAGTTCGCGCAGACGGGTTTTAATGGTATCGTAATTGAATTCGGTAGTTTCAAAAATCTCGGCATCGGGCATAAACGAAACCCAAGTGCCCGTAAAGTCCGCGTCGCCGACTACCGCCAACCTGTCCTGCGGAATACCGCGTTTATATTCCTGACGGAATTTTTTGCCTTTCTGATAGACTTCGACGGTAAGCCACGAAGAGAGCGCGTTTACGACCGAAAGTCCGACGCCGTGAAGTCCGCCCGAAATTTTATATCCGCCACCGCCGAATTTGCCGCCCGCGTGGAGTTTAGTTAAAACGACTTCGACCGCAGACACTTTTTCGGTATGGTGAATATCGGTAGGAATTCCCCTGCCGTTATCTTTGACGGTGCAAGAACCGTCGCCGTTTATCTGCACGGTAATGGTATCGCAAAAGCCGGACAGCGCTTCGTCGATAGAGTTGTCGACAATTTCCTGTACCAGATGATGCAGCCCCCTTACGTCGGTAGAACCGATATACATCCCCGGTCTTTTACGTACGGGGTCAAGCCCTTCTAAAACCTGAATCTGGCTTTCACCGTAGTTCGAACGTGATACAGCGTTATCTTCCATATTTCACCTATATTTTAAATAAATTTTAACTTAATAAGTATAACATATAATAATATTATTTACAAGTATATATTTAAAATAAATACCGTGTTTTTGAAAAAAAATAAACGGCGATTTGTGTTTTTGCGTATAAAAAACCCGAATAGGCAAACACTGTCTTTATAAATCTGACGGAGAATTATTATGACGGAATGTAAAAATTGTAAAAAACACTTTGACAGTTATATGATGACCTGCCCAAACTGCGGCGCAACCATTTGCCCTACTTGCGCAAACGGAACGCAGAATATTTGCCCTTACTGCTACTCTACTCTTGATTTTTTGATTTAATATTTTCGGTAAAGCACAAACCAACGCCGCGGCGCAAAACTTTGCGCCGCGGCGTTGGTTTTATATAAATCTAATTTAAAAATCCTTTTTCATCTCTTCGAGTAGTTTTCTTTCAAACAACCCTAAACCCCGTAAATTGCATTTATTTGCTTCTATTACCCCTTTCCTGTAAAAGATATCAAGCGCCGCCTTTTCTTCCTTTATATAAAGCAAATAAGCCGTTTTGGCGCGAATTTCCGCAGAGCCGTTGCGCCTACCTAGATATTTTTCAAGTTCCGCCATCAAATCGTCCGCCGTTTCTTCGTCTTTATCGAACGTGCAAGCGTTATATAGCGCGTCGGTTTTTACGGCGTTTAAATATGCTTTAGGCAGGTAGTCCGCTATTGATAGCAATCTGTCCGTAGTTTTCTTTGCGTTTACGTAATCTTTTTTATCCAGATAGTAGCAATACCGCGCGGATAAAAGCATAGCGAAATTCAAGTCGTCTTCAGATAGTTGCGGCAAATCGAAATAATACTTTTCGTCTATTTCCGCAGGGGTTTTGCCGCTATATAGTTCCGACTGAACGGCAAGCATACTTAAAATTACTTTAGTATCGCCGTCCATCTTTTTTATACCGAATAATACTTTTCCGTCGTTGCCCGCCCCGCCAGAAGACATAGGAAGGGCGTTTCCGAAAAACATATACACGCCGATAGGTAAAAACATTGCCCAAGCCGCAAACCCGAATAGCGACAGTTTTTCAACCAAAAACAAAGGAATTACACCTATAAGCATAGGTATTACCGTAGCGACAAGCCCGCCGAGCGTCATTTTCTTAAGCCTTACGGCAAGATTTTCGGTGGATTTCGGCACCATTTCGGTATACCCCGCTTCGTCGCCCATCATAACGAAATCGAAGACGATTTTGCCCCTTTCTTTACTCCACTTGAAAAACCAGATAGTCATAGAAAGAAAGTCGAACCCGTTTATCTTTCCCGCTATAAAATGCCCTAATTCGTGAAAACAAGTGCAAATCACACCCGCAATCACCGCACCCGCGGCAAAACAGGCGATAACCGTTCCGAGAGTCGCGTCGAAAGTACCGTTTGCGATAAGAACTACCGCCATAAGCCCCAAAGCGGTAAGCACTATCACCGCAACGTTGTTTATAAAATTTATTCTTCTGCTCATTTTTTCTCCGTTATATACTTTAAGTACCCTTCAAGATTATCGCTTTCGCTTACCGTAAAATACGGTGCGCCCGTGTATTCCGCCACGGCGTTAAATATCGCCGCCCCCGCGTGAATTATATCCGCTCTCTCTTTCTGTATACCCGCAGTCTCTTTTCTCTCTTCTACAGAAAGCGCCGCAATACCGTCTGCAAGCCGCGCAATTTCGGCTTTGGAAAGTTTATACCCGTCCACCTTTTCGGGGTCGTAGACGGCAAGTTGTTGGCTTGCTGCGGCAAGCGTAGTGCACGTTCCGCCTATACAATAAAAATCTACGGGCGGAATATCTCCGTACTCTTTTACTACGGTTTTTACGTATTCCTTTATCGCCTTATAGTCTT
>CAMORY010000118.1 GCA_946624395.1 uncultured Clostridia bacterium
CGCGGTTGGACTGATTATGAACTTGCACAACAATCAATGCTGACACAATCGACAATCGCGTCTATAAAAGCACGAAAATCGCCGCCTAAAATAGATACCCTGCAATCTATTTGTAATGCTTTTGGGATTACTCTTTCACAATTCTTTTTAGAAAATGAGAAAATAGAAGTTTTAAGCGAAACAGAAAAAATCCTTTTAGATAATTTCAGAAAACTTACACCCCAAAAGCAAAAAGCACTTATTGATTTATTATAAAAACGCAGTTCTTTGTTATACGAACTGCGTTTTTACAATTTAATTTAAATTGATTGTAAATTATAATTAACTGATTTTTTCTATGAAATTTACTTTTTTATAATTCTATATGCTTTACCTTATCGCTTAAAGAGCGGCGGTAGAACACGAGTTTTTTGCCCGTGGCACACACGAATTCAGCAGGCAACAGCCTTGCTATTTTTTCGCCCACTTCCTTTACGTCTTCGCCCGAATTTTCAAGCACCGTTATTTTTACGAGTTCGCGCTTTTCAATGGCGTTATTAACGTTATCCAAAAAACTTTCGGTAATTCCTAATTTCCCTACCTGCGTTATCGGCTCTATTGTCTGCGCGATTGACCTTAACGTTGCCCTTTGTTTACTTGTCAGCATAATTTTCTCCTTTATTAAATCTAGTCTATAAACTCAAACTCTTCGCCGCCGATTATTACGGTGGATTTATCCGTAGCGCCCATTTTGCGGAGTTCCGCTATTATCCCCCTGTCCTTTAATACCTTTTGCAGGTACGCAAGGGAATTCATATCATCCATAACCACGTTGCGCTTTAACACGTCCACTAAAGAGCCTACGATTACGAACGTTTCGCCTTCTCTTAATATCTCGTACTCTAACCTGTCGGGTTTAACGTAGTTGAATTCTTCGAACTCCAAGGGTTTTAGGGGCGGAAGTTTAACAAGCGTTTCGTAAATTGCTTTTTTAAGTTCGTCAAGCCCATTACCCGTAATCGCGGAAACTGCTATCACCTTTTTCCTGCCGAGTTTTGCTTTAAACTCTTTAAGTTTTTCGTCCGCACCGAAGTAGTCGGTTTTATTCGCGACGATTATTTGCTTTAATTTGGAAATTTCCGAACCGTACTTTTTAAGTTCGGCGTTTATCTTAACGTAGTCTTCGTACGGGTCGCGCCCTTCCACACCCGAAATATCGACTACGTGAACGAGCATCCGCGTTCTCTCTATATGCCGTAAAAATTCGAAGCCAAGCCCCGCGCCTTCCGCAGCGCCTTCTATAAGCCCCGGAATATCGGCTATAATAAAGCGGTTATCGTAATATTCGCATACGCCCAAATTGGGCGAAAGGGTGGTAAAGTGATAGTTTGCAATCTTGGGCGCGGCTTTGGTAAGTTTACTTAAGAGCGTGGATTTTCCGACGTTCGGAAAGCCCACTAGCCCCACGTCCGCTATGGTTTTAAGTTCTAAAATCACCTGCTTGGTTTCGGTCTTTTCGCCCGTCTGGGAAAAGTGCGGGGCGTGGCGGCGCGCGTTTACGAATTTAGCGTTGCCTTTGCCCCCGTCGCCGCCCGTTAACACGGTCTTTTGCTGACCGTCGTAAAACATATCGGCAATGATGTTTCCCGTTTTTCTGTCTTTTATAACCGTACCGAGCGGAACTCTTATTATAAGATTCTCGCCCGATTTGCCGTAGCAGTTTTTGGGTTCGCCAGAAGCGCCGCTTTCCGCAACGTATTTGGTTTTATAATAAAAGTCTGCTAGGCTTGTTAAGGTTTTTGTCGCAACGAATATCACGTCGCCGCCTTTACCGCCGTCGCCGCCGTCAGGGCCGCCGCCCACTTTGCCTTTAAAATGCATAAAAGAAGTGATGCCGTTCCCGCCGTCGCCCGCTTTTATCGTTATTATCGCTCTGTCAATAAACATAATCTATATTTTACCCGATTTTATTTTATCTTAAAATTCTTTTCGCAAAGTCCGTTTACGGGGCAGTTCGCGCAGTCGGGCGATTGCGATTTACAAAAACTTCTGCCGAGATAAATAAGGTAATGGTGCGCCCTGCCCCAGTCCTTTTCGTCTATTATATCCATCAGTTGTTGTTCGACCTTAAACACGTCTTTGGAAGAAGCAAGCCCCAAACGGTTGGACACCCTGAAAACGTGCGTGTCTACCGCTATTGCGTTGCCGTGAAAAGCCACGCTGAAAACGACGTTCGCGGTCTTTCTGCCAACGCCCGCAAGACTTCTTAAATCTTCTAAATTATCGGGCACTTTGCCGCCGAACTTATCTATAATATCCCTGCTTGTCGATAAAATATGTTCGGCTTTAGCCCTGTAAAACCCGCAGGAGAATATGTATTTTTCAAGTTCAGGTTGAGAAAGCGTCAGCATCTTTTCGGGCGTGTTGTATTTTTCAAACAGAACTTTTGTAATTTTATTAACCCGCTCGTCCGTGCATTGTGCCGAAAGAATTACCGCGACTAACAGTTCGTACGGCGTATTGAATTCAAGCGCAGGCTTGTCCAAGAAAATTCCCGCAAGCGTATCGACGATAAGAGCGGCTTTGTCCTTTTGCATACGTAAACCCCGCGTCAGCGTTTTTCTTAACTATCTTAACACAAGCGGAAACTTTTTTACAAGCGTTTTTTGCTAAATACTTTTTACCACGCGCCTGCCGCCGACCGTCTTCACGAGAAAGAACCCCGCGAAACTATTATAGCCCGTAATCGCCACAGCCCTTTTTGCCGCGGCGAAATCGTTTGCGCTTAATCTGACCGAAAGCCCGCACCCAACGCCCGCTTCTTTCGGCGTGTTTATTATCTGACAGTACGCGCCGTTTCTTCTTAAAAATTCCGCGTATCTTACCGTGTGCGCGCGCGAACGAAACGCGATTATAACGTATTCCATAAAAAACTCCTCCTTTGCATAAAAGGAAAATATCCTTTATAAAATAATATTAAATCTCTCAAAATTTTGTGAAAGGGGAAGTAAATGATATATTTCGATAACGCCGCGACGGGCGGCTTTAAGGTGCACGCGGCGCTTTCCGCGGCGGAAAGCGTTATTAAGTTTTTGTCGGCAAACCCGGGGCGAAGCGGACACCGCTTGTCCGCAACGGGCGCAAAAATCGTCGCCGAGTGCCGCGAGGTTTTAGCGAACGGCTTTTCGGCAGACCCCGCGCGCGTAATATTTACCAAAAACTGTACCGAAGCGTTAAATACCGCTATATTCGGACTGCCATTACACGGCAAAGTGATTACCACCGTTTTAGAGCACAACTCCGTTTTGCGCCCGCTTTTTAAGTTAGAGAGCGAAAACAAAATAACGCTGGAAATTCTGCCCGCGGAAAACTTATTAAGCGTACTCCCCGAAAAAATCACCGCCGACACTTGTGCAATAATAACCACAGCCGTGTCAAACGTTTCGGGCAAAATACTGCCCGTTTCGGAAATAGGCGAAATTGCAAAAAAACACGGGCTTTTTTACATAGTGGACGGCGCGCAGGGCGGCGGGCATATCCCCCTTTCGGTACGGGAGCAGAATATTACCTGCCTTGCGCTTGCGGGACACAAAGGGCTTGGCGGAATAATGGGCAGCGGCGCGCTTATATTAAACGATAACGCGGATATAAAGCCGCTTTCTTTCGGCGGAACGGGGACGGACACCTTTAACCCCGATATGCCGCAGGATTTACCCGAAAAGTTAGAAGCGGGAACGCTTAATCTCCCCGCCATCGCTTCTCTTTTAGAAGGGACAAGGCACACTTTCAGAAACTTTACGAATTTCAGCGATACCCTGTACCGCTATTCGGAAAAACTTATCGGCGGGCTTAAAGAATTGCCGCACATCACAATCTATTCCGAACCAAACCCCGCGGGTATTGCGGCGTTTAAGGTGGACGGAAAAGAGAGTGCGGAAGTTGCCGATATCTTAAACGACGAATACGATATAGCCGTGCGCGGCGGCTTTCATTGCGCGCCCCTTATGCATAAAGCGCTAGGTACGGAAAAAGAAGGGCTGGTGCGCGCCAGCCTTTCCGTATTCAATTCGTCAAACGAAATAGATTATTTTATAAGAGCGATAAAACGAATAAGCGGTTAGATTTTTTTCAACTCTTCGGCGATTTTTTTAAGGTATCTGCGCTTTTTATCGTCCAAGGCGGGCGACAAAATAGACACGAACCCGTCTATCTCGGCGTTAGAAAGCGTACCCGCGCGCTTGTTTTTTTCCGCTTCTTTAAAAATTGCGCGCAGTAAATCCTTTTCGCCCTTGCCGTCGAAGTTTTTGGCTATGCGCGAAACGGTCTCGAAAAGCCCGTTCCCCGCGGCGGTTTTACCGCCGCCCGCGCTATCCGCGTTTTTTGCATAATCGTTGAAATCCCGCATACAATCTCCCCCGAAAAAGTTTTCAATAATATCATATGCGCGGCATATAATATAATGTCAGGAGTTTAACGTGGATATTGTAGACGTACTTAAAAATTTAATCCCGAATATAAACGCGGGCGGGCTTGTGCCGATAATAAACCTGTTGCGCGAAAATTCTTTCGATTTAAAAAGAACGGCGCAAAACCTTACGCCTGAAAAGTTAGCGCCGATTATAGAAAGTTTTTCAGAAATTGCGGCAAAGTCCGCCGCTAAAACGAATACGCACGCAAACGGCTTATCTCCTATAGCGAACGTTGCGGATAAAGAAATAATCTACACCTTAAACCGATATTTAAGTACGGAAAGTTAAGTTTTATTTTTAAAATTTTTCCGCGCCGCCCTAAAAAGGGCGGCGCGGAGAGTTTTTAACGTTTTTTATTACGCGGCGTGCAATACGTAATCCGCACGGGAAATAGCGTCTTCGTCAGACACACGGTTTTCTAAAACTTCGGTTCTTATGCCTACGTCCTGAATACAAATCGGGTTATTTTCTTCGTCGCGACTTTTCGGCCAGTATATATACGCGGTGGTGAGTTTAAGCGCGCCGCCCGTGTTGAGTTTTATAGTCGTCTGCATTATTCCTTTACCGAAAGTGCGGTACACTCCGTCATCATCCTGTTCGGTTAAAATAAGCCTGTCAAGGCCAAAAGCCGCGCCGCTAAAAAGTTCTGTATCGCCGTAATCGTTAAGCGCGCCGATAAGGCACTCCGAAGCGGACGCAGTGTTTTTATTTGCTATTACCGATATATCGGTAAGCCTGTCCGTTCCGCCATAAAAACGGTTTACGGGCGTGGAATAGTGAACGCTTGCGTCCTTTTCCTTAACGTTAAGTATTCTTATCTCGTCCGAACCGTTATCGTTGATAATATAAGACGCAATATCGAGCAAAACGTTTATAAGTCCGCCGCCGTTATCCCTTAAATCGAGAATAAGTTTGGTTTTACCCCTTTCGCGCATAAATTCAAGCGCACCCGCGAATTGCATCGCCGCGCCGCCTTCGAACGCGTGGAGTTTTATATACGCCGTATCAGGGCTTAAACCCGATATACCGCTTTCTCCCTCGGGCGTTTTGCTTTCGATGCCGTTTTCGCCCGAAAAATAGTAAAAGTTCTTTTCGCTATCCTTATACTCTACGTAAGAAACGGTATACTGGGCTTTAGCAAGGGTGAACTCTAACGTTTCGCTATCGCGAAGCACCTTTAATTTTATGTCTTCGCCAAAGTCGAACTCGGAAAGAAACTCTGCGTAAACATCTAAAATACTTTTTTTCTCACTATCCGCTTTGCCCGCGTTTTCTTCGGCTAATTTCTGGTCAAAAACGGTATAATCTTCGTCGCCTTTATAAGTCCCCGCAAATAATTTATCGCCTTCTTTTAGTCCTTGCCCGTTATTGTACGCGGGGGAATTGAGATACACCCGC
>CAMORY010000119.1 GCA_946624395.1 uncultured Clostridia bacterium
AGATAAGACTGAATAGTGCCTTTGCCGTCTAATATGACGGCGAAAGACGCCTTGCCCATAACGCGCTTGCTTATCAGTCTTCCCGCAACGCCTACGACTTTGTTTTCATATTCTTCAAAGGCGTCTTTAACGTCCGTGCTGAACGCCGTGCGCGCGTATTTGACCTTTTCGTAAGGGTTTTTGCCAGCTTGCTTCAAAGCGTCCAACTTTTCGCGCCGAACGCGCAGAATTTCGTTTAAGTCCTCGGTTTCTCTGCTCAATATATTTTCTTCCATCTTAACTCCGCAAAGGTTGGTTTAATAAACTTTTTTAACAATTATTTCGATAATGCCGGAAGGCGTCGAAACGGAAACCTTATCGCCTTTCTTTCTGCCAAGAAGCGCGTTGCCGATGGGCGATTCGTTGGAAATTCTGCCCGCTTCTACGTCCGCTTCGGTCGTACCGACGATTTCGTAGGTATCTACTTCGTCGGGTGCGTCCGCCATAACGAAATCTACTTTACTGCCTAAAGACACTACGCCGTTTTTGCCTTCGTCTTTAATGATGACGGCGTATTTTAACTTGTTTTCTATCTCCAGAATTTCGCCTTCTATCATCGCCTGTTCGTTCTTGGCGGCGTCGTACTCGGCGTTTTCGGAAAGGTCGCCGAATTCTCTCGCAACCTTGATACGTTCGGTTATTTCTTTCCTTTTTTCGAGTTTAAGATACTCAAGTCTTTTTTCAAGTTCTTCTTTGCCTTCTTTGGTAAGGATAACTTCTGCCATAATATTCTACTCCTTATAATTTAACATAATATCGGATTTTAATATTATATAATAACTTTTAATCTTTGTCAACTTCTATGGTCGGCGCTGCGGGCGTTAAACGGCAAATTTTTGCCGTAATTTTTATAAAAACCTTTAAGTTTTTGCAATTATTTTTTAAAACCCCCTTGACAAACGGAAAATCAATGTTAAAATAAAACTCGTAAGGGGATGGTTTTTTGCTAATACGTTTCGACTTTTTTTAATAAACTTTCCGGAATAATATATGGGAAAAGGGGTTGCTAAACCGCAACCCCTTTTAATTTGCCCCGCAAACGGAAATTTCGGTTATTTTTCCGAAAAATCCCCGCAACAGGTGCCATTTTCGCATCCGCAGGTAATTTTAACCTTTTCAAGACAGCAATTACAGCCTTTAACGTTGTGGCGGCACTTTTTAACGTCGCACTTTATAGATTCGTTTCGTATCATAACACTCTCCTTTTTAGTTATTATGCCGATATTATCGCCGTTTAACTCGCAAAGTATACCTTTTCGCCTTGACAATTTCCGTTTTTACCGTTAAAATAGAAATGAAAAATTACGGAGAAAAATCATGAAAGTCGTATTACTTAAAGACGTAAAAGGTTCGGGCAAAGCGGGCGATATAATCGAAGCAAAACAGGGCTACGCGCAGAATTATCTTATTAAGAACGGGCTGGCAAAAGCCGCCGACACCGCCGCGCTTAACGAAAACAAGGCTCAAAAAGCCGCGCAGGAATTTCACAGGCAGGAACAGTTAAAGGAAAACAAAGCACTGCGTGAAAAAATTGACGGTTTAAGCATAACCGTGCAGGTCAAAAGCGGCGAATCGGGCAAATTTTTCGGCAGCATAACCAACAAGGAAATTTCTGAAAAACTTGCGGAACTCGGCATAGAAATCGACAAAAAGAAAATTACTATTCAGCCGAACATAAAAGTCGCGGGCGTATACCCCGCCACGGTGCGTATTTCCGCGGAAGAAACGGCAAAAATCACCGTAAACATAATAAACTGATTTTAATTACACGTACTTGTCTTTTTGCGCCCGTTTTTTGTGATTTTGACAAAAAACGGGCTTTTTATGTTTCGGAAAAGTTTTCCGTTGACAATTATTTCTATATCGTATATAATACTATTTACTATGACCAAAAAGAAAAAGACCATAGGTTTAAGAAAAATAGAGATAGATAGCGAAACGGCAGAGCCGATGATTGTCGGCGTGGAAGAAGAATACGTTTCGGCGGCTGTAGCGGAAGCGGAAAAGACCGTTAAAGCGCAGGCGGAAAAAGATAAACAGACGAGTATCGGCAAACAAATCGTTATGTCGAAATTTCTCGGCATAAGCGAAAAGGATAAGACAATCGACCGCAGGCAGAAGTTTTTTAAACGCCTTGTGTCGGTTATTTTTTTGGTTTTGGTCGTCGGGGTTTTGGCTTATACCTTTTACGTGGATTTTTTCAGGGCGGGCGAAGGCAAACAAGCCGTTTCCTGGAGCGACCTTATCGGCAACTTTGAAAACACCTGGTATTTTCTGATTTTAGCCATAGTGTCGCTTTTCCTTTCCTACCTGTTTAAGGGCGTAAAACTTTCGGTGATATGTAAATCCCAAACGGGAAAATGGCATTTTAAAACCTGTTTCGAAACGGGCGTTATCGGGCATTACTATAATTACGTAACCCCGCTTGCCGTAGGCGGACAGCCGTTTGAAATCTATCACCTTTCAAAACACGGCGTTCACGGCGGCGTCGCCGCGTCTATGCCGATAATCGCGTTTTTCCTTTCGCAGTTCGCGTTCGTAAGTTTAGGGATTGTCTCTCTCGTGTTCTTTAACGGGAACATTTTAAATATAGAACAGGAATTCGTAATAAACTTTCCGCCCATATTCAACGTTCTCGCTATAATCGGGCTTTTCGGGTGCATAGCGATGCCCGCGCTCGTGCTTATATTCTCTATGCTGCCGCGAATCGGCGCGAAACTCGTTAAATGGTGCACGACTTTGGGCGGTAAAATGAAAATAATCAAAGACCCCAAAAAGACCGAATACAAAACGCTTAAAACTATCGTTCACAATTCGGTTTGCATAAAACGTTTCGCCAAAAACCCGATTGCGCTTATAACAACGCTGCTTTTAGGTATAGGCGAAACTTTTGCGCTTTGCTCTATCGCGTACTTTACCCTTAAACTGTTCGGGTACGACAACGCAAATGCAAGCGGGTTTATGGAATGGATGCAGATTGTACAACTTTCCATAATACTTTACGCTTCCGTATCGTTTATACCCACCCCCGGGAACTCCGGCGCTGCCGACCTTTCCTTTTACCTTTTGTTTACCGTGGGCGTTCGGTTTGCAGGTCTTGCCTTCTCCGCAATGGTTTTGTGGCGAATATTGAGTTTTTATTCTTACATAATAATCGGGTTTATCTTTACGACGGTAAACCGCAAAAAAGACCACTTGGCGGAGTTTTTAGGCGTTTCCGATTTGGAAAAATAAGGAGTTGAATTTAACCGAAATGAAAACTCAAAAAGAACAAGCCGATAAATTATTGCTGACGGCGGAAATCTGGATAGCCGTTTTGGGTATTATGTTTCTTCTCGGCGCGGTGGCAGTAGCCGCCTTTGTCGAACTGCCGGATTTTGCAAGGATTTTAATTATCGCGGGCGGAGCAGTAATTTTTTTAATAGCCTGCTTTTTCGCGTTAAAGATAGAACAGGTCGCGGGATATTACGAGTGCAAGCATTGTCATAAAAAACACGTGCCGACTTATAAACAAGTAATACTTGCTATGCATATGGGAAGAACGAGATACTTAAAATGCCCTAATTGCGGCAAAAAGTCTTGGCAGAAGAAAGTTTTATCGGATAAAGAAAGTTAATTAAAATCTCGCCCCCGCCCGTGCTTTTGTACGGGCGGGGGCTTTCCCTTGGTTTAGAGTGTTTTGACCGAAAAGGACGTTTTTTCTATGCGCGGCGTTATTTAAAAAATCGCGCCGCGCATAGTCGCTTTGAATTAGGTTTTTGACCGCATTTCAAGTTTGACCGTTTTTGATAGTGTACTTGCATTATTACACAAATTTTACAAAAAATCTTTTGTTGCACTTTTTTGTGCATAAAATTTTTTAATTTTTACCGCAATAATCTTGTGTTCCCTGAAAGGGAAAGGCGGTACGAGTATAACGAGTACCAAAAGGTTAAACGCTATATAAACCCTTTGGTAAAAGTTCGGCAATTTTTGCCGAACTTTTACCACCTTCCCCTAAAAGGGACACGGGAACGCTACAACGTTTACCGCACAAAAAAAGCAAGGTATAAAAACCTTGCTTTTTGTTTTGTTTTTGTTCGCGATTAACGCTTGCTGAACTGCGGTGCGCTCGTCAGAACTCCGCTTTTTACTTTTGCCGCCTTATTTTATGCGTCGGCAAAAATTTTCAGCGGCGTTCTTCCTCTTCCCAAAAAATCTTTGCTGTGCAAATCTTTTTCGGGAACCCTGTTTTACGGCTCGTCGCGCACAAAAAAAAGCAAGGTATAAAAACCTTGCTTTTTGTTTTGTTTTTGTTCGCGATTAACGCTTGCTGAACTGCGGTGCGCGACGAGCCTTTTTCAAACCGTACTTCTTTCTTTCCTTCATTCTGGAATCTCTGGTTAAGAAGCCTGCTTTCTTTAAAGCCGCCCTTGAACCGTCTTCCGCGATTAAGAGAGCACGGGAAATACCCTGACGGATTGCGCCCGCTTGACCGGTAAAGCCGCCGCCTACGACGTTTACTATTACGTCGTACTTTGCGGAAACTTCTAAAAGTTCCAACGGCTGACGAACGATGAATTTCATCGTGTCAAGTCCGAAATAGTCGTCAAGCGTTTTGCCGTTGACGGTAATAGCGCCGTCGCCCGCGGGAATAAGGCGTACCCTTGCGATTGCTTTTTTACGTCTGCCCGTTCCCCAATATTGTAATTTCTTTTTAGCGGTTGTTTTTGCCATTTTCTTATCCCCCCGTTAGTTTAAGTTAAGCGCTTCGGGTTTCTGCGCCTGCTGATTATGTTCCGCACCCTTATAGACTTTGAGTTTGGTAATCATCTTTCTGCCGAGACTGTTTTTCGGAAGCATGCCTTTTACCGCTTCGTACACCGCTAAATCCGACTTGGTCGCCATTAACGTTTTGTACTGAATTTCTTTAAGACCGCCGATGTGTCCCGTGTGATATCTGTAATATTTCTTTTCGAGTTTCTTGCCCGTCAAAACAACCTTGTCGGTGTTGACGATTATAACGAAATCCCCCGTGTCAACGTTGGGCGTGAAAATGGGTTTGTTCTTGCCGCGAAGAATCGCCGCAACTTTGGAAGCTAAACGCCCGAGCGCCATACCGCTGGCGTCGACAACGTACCACTTTCTGACCACGTCGTTTGCGTGAGCCATATAAGTTTTCATAGTGATTTTCTCCTTAAATTTTAACCGTTTATAATCTCGCTTTTAAAGCCGCTTTACACGAAATCGCGGCGCAGAAGGGCTGGTTCTGCAAAGTTTGAAATCAAACGCTTATTTATATTAAATGATTTACCCTTTAAAAGTCAAGTGTTTTTTAAGGGTTTTTAATAAAAACAGCACCTTTTTTAAGGTGTTTTTAAACAAAATACAATATATTGTGTCTTTATTTACCGTAAGCACAATAACCGCTAAACTCGGTCTTCTTAATACTCTACCGAAAGTAAACAAAGCCCCTTTGCGGGAAGGGTTTCGCCAAGCAGGGTTCTATCCCCCGTCTTAAGCGCCTTTAATATATCGCTCTCCGTTATTTCGCCCTTGCCTATCTTCACAAGCGCGCCCGCAATAATCCGCACCATATTGTATAAAAACCCGTTTCCGCAGACGCTTATCTTTATATCTTCGCCAGATTGACAGACGTCTATGCCGTACACCTTGCGGACGGTTGTTTTAACGCTACTGCCCGTTGCCGAAAACGCCTTAAAATCGTGTTCGCCTTCTAAAATTTTCGCCGCCGAACGCATTTTAAGTTCGTCAATATCGCCGTAAACGCGCGTCATATATCTTTCTTTCAACGGCTCTTCCACGTCCGAAATATAAAGCGAATATTCGTACGTCTTTCTTTTTGCCGTTCTGTTTGCGTTAAAATCATCCGAAACTTTTTCGCTTGATAACGCTTTTACGCCGTCGGGCAAAACGGTATTTAGTGCTTTATAAAACTTGTCGGGCGGGATATTCGCGCCTGTATCGAAACTTGCGACTTGCCCTTTAGCGTGCACGCCCGCGTCCGTTCTGCCGCTGCCGATAACGGAAACCCGTTCGCCCGTCAAGGCGAAAATCGCGTCTTCTACCGCACCTTGAACGGAAACGCCGTTTTTCTGTTTCTGCCACCCGCAAAAGGAAGTGCCGTCGTAAGATAAGGTAAGTTTTATCCGCGTACTCATAATGCCCCCGCTATCTCGGCAAGCGAGTTAAGCGCGTAAAAGCCGTTTAAATATACTATTCCGACTATAAGCCCCGCTACAACCAAAACGCCTGTTAAATCGCGGAACGATAGCCGCATTTTTTTATATTTGGTACGGTTTTTACTGCCCGCGTAGCACCTACTATCCATTGCGTCCGCAAGTTCGTCCGCACGGCGGAAAGAACTGATTAAAAGCGGTATAAGCACGGGAATAAGCGCTTTTGCGCGTTTAAAAATATTTCCGCTTTCAAAGTCCGCGCCGCGCGCTTTTTGCGCCTTTATTATCCTATCCGTTTCGTCAATAAGCGTCGGAATAAAGCGGAGCGCGATACTCATTATAAGCGCAAACTCGTGCACGGGGAATTTTATCCATTTTAAGGGGTACAAAAGCCCTTCTATGCCGTCGGCAAGTTCCACGGGGCTGGTGGTCAAGGTAAGTAGCGACGCGCCGAGAACTATAAGCATAATGCGCGCTATAATAAAAGCGGCGTTAAGCAGCCCCACGTCGGTTATAACCCAGAAAACCACCGTTCCTTTTTTGTTGAAAAACAGTTGCAGTATCGCCGAAAACACGACGAAAAATATAATAGTTCTTACGCTTTTTAACACCCTTAAAAAGGGCACTTTGGAAACGACTGCCACCAGCATTACGAAAAGTAAACACGCGGCAAAGCCCAAAAAGTGAAAAGCGGAAACCAAAAACACCGCCACCATATACGCTATGGCGATAAGAATTTTCACCCGTGCGTCCATTTTATGCACGAAAGAGTTTGCGGGGAAATAACTGCCGAAAGAAACGTCTCTCATCTTATTTTTCCCCCGTTTTTAAGCGCAACGACAAGTTTTTCGGTAAAATCTTCCACCGTAAAATCGCTGTCCGTTATTATGCCTTTACTTTTAAGTTTTTCGGTCAAAGCCGCGGTTAAAGGCAAGTCCAGCCCGCTTTTTTCTATAATATTCCTGTCCGAAAAAATCTCTTTCGGCGTGCCCGTCGCTATTATTTTTCCGCCCGAAAACACCGCCGCGCGGGTGCAATATTCGGCGACTAAATTCATATCGTGCGACACGATTATTATCGTTTTTACGAAGTCTTTATGAAGTTTTAACAGCAGTTCCAAAAACTCCCGCTTGCCCTTGGGGTCAAGCCCCGCGGCGGGTTCGTCCAAAACCAGAATTTCGGGCTTTGCGACTATTACTCCCGCTATCGCTACGCGGCGTTTCTGTCCGCCCGATAAATCGAACGGCGATTTGTCCTTTACTTCGTTATAATCGAGCCCCACCGTACTAAGCGCTTCTTTAACGCGTACGCTAATCTCTTCCGCAGAAATGTCTTTAGCGAAATTTTTAAGGGCGAAAGCCACGTCTTCCGCCACAGTTTCCGCAAAAAGTTGGTGTTCGGGGTACTGAAACATCATACCCACTTTTGCGCGGAGCGACTTATAATCGCATTTTTTATCGGTTAAATCGTAATCGCCGACTTTGAGCGCACCGCCGCCCTTTTGCACTTTTATAAGTCCGTTTATATGCTGCACGAACGTGGATTTGCCGCTGCCCGTTTTGCCTATTATCCCGAAAATCTCGCCGCTTTTTATGGTTAAATTTACGTTTTGGAGCGCGCGGAAAGAAAGCCCTTTCGTCTTCGGACTGTAAGTAAAGTTGAGATTTTCCGCTACAACGTCCATAACGCCCCCAAAAGTTCTTCTTCCGTAATAATATTTTCGGGAATATTCAAGCCTTGCGCGCGCAGCTTGTCCGCGATTATTCCCGCAAGCGGCTGTTCAAGCCCCAGCGCGTCAAGTGCGGCTTTTTGCGAAAACACCTTTTTCGGCGTGCCCGAAAGCGCCACCACGCCCCTATCTAAAACCAGCACTTTGTCGGCTTTAACCGCTTCGTCCATATAATGGGTTATGGCGATAACCGAAACCCCGCTTTTACGCAGGTTCTCAACCACCGCCGCAATTTCTTTCCGCCCCTGCGGGTCAAGCATTGCCGTCGATTCGTCAAGCACGAGAATCTGCGGCTTTAACGCAAGCACGCCCGCTATCGCTATCCGCTGTTTCTGCCCGCCCGAAAGCCTTTCGGGGGTTGCCTTGCGGAAATTTTCCATACCGACCGCTTTTAAAGCGAAATCTATTCTTTTTCCTATCTCTTCGCGGGGAACTCCCAGATTTTCAGGGCCGAACGCGATATCGTCTTCCACAATAGACGCGATAAGTTGGTTATCGGGGTTCTGAAAGACCATACCGACGCGCTTTCTTATCTCGAACACGGCGTTTTTGTCGTTCGACGAAAAGCCGTCAACGACCACTTCGCCGCCCGTGGGCTTTAAAAGACCGTTCAGGAGTTTAGCCAGCGTGGATTTGCCGCTGCCGTTATGCCCGATTATAGCGACGAATTCGCCCTTTTCCACGGAAAAAGAAACGCCTTTAAGCGCCTTTTCGTTCTGCCCGTAAGAAAAAGATACGTTTTTCACTTCTAAAATCGGCATATATAGCCCCCTGTTTACGACTTTGCTGATATTTTACCACTTTTCCGTTTTTTTTACAAGCATATTAAAGCACCCAAAAATAAACGGGCGATTTGTTTACTATTTGTTGACTATTCGGCTTTATCGTTGTATAATTATGGTTGTTGTTAATATAAAATTACAATAATTTATATATAAGGAGTTTTATCGCAATGAAAAAATTGACAATCGACGGTAATACCGCCGCCAGCCACGTTGCCTACGCCTTCTCGGAAGTTGCGGCTATCTACCCGATAACCCCGTCTTCTCCTATGGCGGAAGTCGCCGACGAATGGTCGACCGCGGGCAGAACCAACATGTGGGGTCAGAAAATCCGCGTTGCGGAAATGCAGTCGGAAGGCGGCGCTGCCGGCGCTGTTCACGGCAGCCTTTGCGCGGGCGCACTTACCACCACCTACACCGCGTCTCAGGGCTTACTTTTAATGATTCCGAATATGTACAAAATCGCGGGCGAACTTATGCCTATGGTTATGCACGTTTCGGCACGTGCCTTAGCGGCGCACTCGCTTAACATTTTCGGCGACCATGCCGACGTTATGGCTTGCCGCCAGACGGGCTTTGCAATGCTTTGCGACTCTTCCGTACAGGAAGTTATGGATTTAGCGCTCGTCGCGCACCTTTCGACTTTAAAGTCCAAAGTTCCGTTCCTTAACTTCTTCGACGGATTTAGAACCAGCCACGAAGTCGCTAAAATCGACGTGTGGGACGAAGCGGATAATTACGCGGAAATACGCGCTATCTGCGACGAAGTCGGGCTTGACGCCGACATAAAGGACTTTAAGTCCCGCGCGCTCAACCCCGAACACCCCATACAGAAAGGTACGGCGCAGAACGGCGACACCTATTTCCAGAACAGAGAAACGGCTAACGGGTACTATAAAGCCGTTCCCGCAATCGTACAGAAGATGATGGACGTAGTAAGCGCGAAAGCGGGAAGGTCTTATCACCTTTTCGACTACGTCGGGGCAAAGGACGCGGAATACGTTATCGTATGTATGGGTTCCGGTTGCGAAACGATTGAAGAATCTATCAACAAACTCAACTCTATGGGCAAAAAGTACGGTCTTATCAAAGTTCGTTTGTATCGCCCCTTCTATACCGAAGCGTTTATCAAGGCTATTCCCAAATCGACCAAGAAAATCGCGGTATTAGACAGAACCAAAGAACCGGGCTCTCTCGGCGAACCTTTATATCTCGACGTTTGCTCCGCGCTCTTCGAAGCGGGCATTTCGAATATTAAGGCGTACGGCGGCAGATACGGTTTGGGTTCTAAAGAGTTCACTCCGTCTATGGTTCTTTCGGTTTATAAGAACCTTGAAAAGGACGAACCGAAAAACCACTTTACCGTCGGTATTTACGAAGATATCACCAACTCGTCTTTGGACTTCTCGGAAAAATTCGACGCAGCGCCCGCGGGCTCTACGTCCTGTAAGTTCTACGGGCTTGGCTCTGACGGTACGGTCGGCGCGAATAAAAACTCCATCAAAATTATCGGCGACCATACGGACAAGCACGCGCAGGCGTATTTCTTCTACGACTCCAAAAAGTCGGGCGGCATAACCGTTTCGCACCTCAGATTCGGCGACACGCCTATTCAGTCGGAATACTTAATCGACTCCGCGGACTTCGTTCAATGCTCTAACCCCTCCTATATCACCCGCTACGATATGACGAGCGATATTAAAGAAGGCGGCACGTTCTTAATCAACACTTCCGCAACGACGGTTGAAGCGCTCGAAGATTTCCTGCCCGCGCAGGTAAAACGCGATATCGCGACGAAGAATATAAATCTTTACGTTATCGACGCAATAAAGATTGCGGCGGGACTTGGATTAAAAGGCAGAACGAACACTATTTTGCAGTCTGCGTTCTTCCGCGTAAATCCGCAGATTATGCCCTACGACAAAGCTGTAGAATATATGAAATATATGGCTAAAAAGTCCTTCGCGAGAAAGGGCGACGCGGTCGTTCAGATGAACTACGACGCAATAGATTCCGCGGCGGGCGATAACCTTATTAAAATAGACGTTCCCGCGGCGTGGAAAACCGCTACGACGGGCGCTAGCATGGCAGAAGGGCACGCGGATAAATATTATCAGGAAATTATTAAACCTATACTTTATCTCAAGGGCGACAGCCTTAAGTCTTCGCAGTTCAATGCGGACGGTTCTGTGCCCACGGGTACTACCAAGTTCGAAAAGCGCGGCGTTGCGGTAAACGTTCCGCAGATTGATATAAATAAGTGTATTCAATGCGGTACTTGCTCTTTCGTATGTCCGCACGCTTGCTTAAGACCGGCACTAATTGCTAACGGTGCGGAAAAACCCGCAACGCTTATCGGTAAACCCGCGATAGGGCTTCCTGGCTACGAATACAAAATGCAAGTTTCCCCGCTCGACTGGATGGGCTGCGGCGTCTGCGCTACGGTCTGCCCCGTTAAAGACGGCGGTGCGATTAAGATGATTCCGCTTGCCGATTCTCTCGCTGCAGGCGAAGACAAAAACTGGGAATACGCTGTGGATTTACCCGCGGTGGATACAAGCAAATTCAAGAAAGAAACGGTCAAGGGCTGCCAGTTCTGCACACCGCTGTTCGAATTCTCGGGCGCGTGCGCGGGCTGCGGCGAAACTCCTTACGTTAAAGTTATCACCCAACTCTTCGGCGAAGATATGGTGGTCGCTAACGCTACGGGCTGTTCGTCGATATACGGCGGTTCTTCACCGACCTGTCCTTATACCACGAATAAAGCGGGCAAAGGTCCTGCTTGGGCAAACTCTCTGTTTGAAGATAACGCGGAATTCGGCTACGGTATGAATTTAGCGTATTCGACGAGAAGAAACGCGCTTAAAGATAAGGTTGCGGCGTTCGGGCAAGCAGACGCAAGCGCTAAAGAAGCGGCTGACGAGTGGATAAACTCGTTTAACGACAGAGAAGCGTCCAAAGCGGCGTCCGCTAAACTCCTTGAATTAGCTGAAAAATCTTCTGCGGCGGAAGCGTAAGCCATTATCGAAGACAAAGATTGCCTTTCTAAAAAATCCATCTGGATTTGCGGCGGCGTCGGCTGGGCTTACGATATCGTCTACGGCGGACTTGGCCACGTGTTGGCAAGCGGCGAAGACGTAAACGTTTTAGTTCTCGATACCGA
>CAMORY010000120.1 GCA_946624395.1 uncultured Clostridia bacterium
GACGAGCACAAGGAGTTTTTAGGTTTTATGACCCTGCACGAAGACCTTACCGAAGAGCAGGTTTATGAAGAAGTGGAGTGGTGCGTTAAAAACGGGTTTAAGGGAGTTAAACTGCACCCCGACTTTCAAAGATTCTACATTGACGATAAAAACGTGGAAAAATTCTACCGCGCGGTAGGGGATAAGTTGCCCGTGCTGTTTCATACGGGGGACGATAGGTACGAATATTCCAAGCCGTACCGCCTTGCGGCAGTCGCCAAAAAGTTCAAAAAGGTAAACTTTATCGGCGCGCATTTCGGCGGCTACCGCTGTTGGGACGAGTTGGACTGCTATACGGGGCTTGATAATATTTATTTCGATACGAGTTCGTCTTTGCCTTTTATATCGAAGGAAAAAGCGGAAAGTCTGATAAGAAAATTCGGCGCGGATAAATTCTTTTTCGGCACGGATTTCCCGATGTGGGACGCTACCGAAGAGATAGCGCGGTTTAACGCCCTGTCGCTTACCGAAAGGGAAAGGGAAAATATTTTTGCAAATAACTTAAAAGGGCTTTTAAAACTTAACTGAAACCGCCTTAAAAACGCTTGACAAAAATCCGATATGACTTTATAATGTTTAATAAATAATACAATGCGATGACGGGGATATTCCGTATTTCGGGGCTTTAAGAGAGTCGGCGGCTGGTGTAAGCCGACGGAACCGATACGGTCGCTCACCCCGTGGCAGATTCGGTGAAAGGCATATGCCGAGTAATCGTTTCCGTATTCTCCGCGTTAAGGGGTTAGAGAGATTGCGCAAGTGCGGCTTTAGGCGATACGTTAATTGGCTAATTCCGCGGCGCAGTAAAACGGGTGGTACCGCGATAATTTCGTCCCGAACTGAATTTCAGTTCGGGCGTTTTTTATAAGTAAGGCGAGTAAACGAAGGAGGGTCTTAATGAAAAGAGTATTGATTTGCGATTCGTCGCTCAAAACTATCGGGGCAAACGGAACGGGTGTTCTGTCGTTTAAGGAAAAACTGGAAATAGCCAAACGACTTAACGAACTTAACGTCGACGTTATAGAGTTAGACCTTCCGAGAAACGGCAAGGCGGACGAAATACTTATCAAAACGGTATGCAACTGCGTGGCAAAATCGGTAGTTTCCTGCGTGGCGGGCGATTCGCCCGAACAGGTGGAAGCAAACTACGCTTTAATAGCGGGTGCAAAGCGCGCGCGGCTTAACGTGGTTATTCCCGTTTCGCCCGTACTTATGGAATACAACTTCGGCAAAAAACCCGCCGCGGTTTTGGAACTGTTAAAAACCCTTACTTTAAAGGCGGCGTCTTTATGCGGCGACGTGGAAGTTTCTTTAGAAGACGCAACGCGCGCCGAACCGGAATTTCTGTATCAGGCGGTACGTTCCGCGATAGAGTGCGGCGCAAAGACCGTTTCTATTTCCGACATTGCGGGCATTATGCTACCCGACGAGTTTTCCGCGTTCGTTAAGGGAGTTATGGATAACGTACCCGAAATTTCGGGCGTGAATTTCATAGTCGGGGCTAGCGACGTACTCGCTATGGGTACGGCAAACGCTATATCCGCTGTCGCGGCAGGCGCAAGCGGGGTTAAAGTTTCCGCCGTAAAGACCGACAGTCTGCCGTTTATAGAGAATATATCCGCGGCAATAGAGAATATAGGCTTTAAGCGCGGCTACGACACGGGGCTTAATAAAACCGCTATAAAGCGCATAGTTTCGTCTATAGCGGAACTTGCCACCGTAAAGAGCGAAGGCTCTGCGGCAAGCGTTTCCGAAGAAAAAGCGGAATCGCTTTCCAAAGAACTTACGCTTGCGGCGCTTTCCAGAATAATCAAAAAGCGCGGCTACGACTTAAGTGCGGAAGACGTTAAAAAGGTATACGGGGAGTTTATAAGGCTTTCGGATAAAAAAGAAGTCAATACCAAAGAACTTGACGCGATAATCGCGGCAAGCGCCTTGCAAGTGCCTGAAACCTACTCTCTCGTCAATTTTTCCGTAAGTGCAAGCAACGTTTTATCGGCAACCGCAAGCATCACCTTAAAAAAGGACGGCGCGAATTTAAGCGGGCTATCGTACGGCAACGGTCCTGTTGACGCGGCTTTTCTCGCTATCGAAGAAATAACGGGCAGACATATAGAAGTCGACGATTTCGACCTTTCGGCGATAACCGAAGGCAAAGAAGCAATGGGGCAGGCGATAGTTAAACTTCGCCATAACGGCGTGGTGTACTCCGGTCGCGGAATATCCACCGATATAATCGGTTCTTCTATCCGCGCGTACGTTTCCGCGCTCAATAAAATAGTTTACGAGGAGAGCAAGTAATGAATCTGTCTTTTTCCACTAACGGCTGGAAACTCTCTTTCGACAGGCTTTTGGCGTTATTGTCCGAGAATAAGATTTTCGGGCTGGAATTGCACGACGGCTCGTCGGCGTTCGGCGCGGAAAAGCCCTTTTCCAAGCAAAACATAGCGAAAACCAAAAAGAAACTCTTTGAACACGGCGTTTCCGTTTCCTGTATCGACGCGGTTAAAAACCTGGCGACAGACGGGGAAGAAGCGTGCGTTAAAGAGATTACTGATTTAATAGCGCTCGCAAAAGATATTGACTGCGAATTTATAAGATTGCACGCGTTTATTGCAGAAGGCGGTGATTTTGCTAAAGCCGACGCCGCGGTGAAAAAGGTTATCGAAAAAGTGCTTTCAGGCGCGGAAAAGGCGGGCATAACCCTGCTTGTCGAAACTATGGGTATTTACGCGGACACTTCGCGGCTTTCCGATATGCTGGACGGGTTTGCACGTGATAATCTTTCGGCGCTGTGGGACGTGCATCATACCTTTACTTTTGCCGACGAAAAACCCGAAACGACGGTGAAAAATCTCGGCAAACACATTAAACACATACATATCAAAGACAGTGTAAAAAAGGGTTCGGGCGTGGAATACCGCCTGCTCGGCGAAGGCGCGCTGCCGCTTAAAGAGATATTCAAATCGCTCCGTTCGGTAAATTACGAAGGGTTTATTTCTTTGGAACTTTATCCCGACGCGTTAAAAGAACTTGGCGACGCGGAAATAGTGCTGCCGCAGTTTACCGGCTATATGTCGGGGTTCGAGCCCGCACCTTCTTGGCGTAGCGGACTTTACGACAACAAAACCAAAACGGGCAAATACATCTGGGAAAAAGAAACGCTTATCGATTGTACTTTCCCGCAGGTTTTAGAAAGGGTGGCGAAAGAATTCCCCGACCAGTTGGCGTTTAAGTACACCACTCTCGATTATACGCGGACGTACGCCGAATTCCGCGACGAAGTTAATACCGTGGCGCGCGCGTTGATGTCCGTGGGCGTTACAAAGGGCGACCACGTTGCGGTGTGGGCGACCAACGTTCCCGAGTGGTATCTGACCTTTTGGGCGACCATAAAAATCGGCGCGGTACTTGTTACCGTGAACACGGCGTACAAAATTCACGAAGCGGAATACCTTTTAAAACAGTCGGACACGCATACTCTCGTTTTAATAAAAGGGTATAGGGATTCCGACTACGCGGGGATTATAAACGAACTTTGCCCCGAACTTAAAAGCCTAAAAAAGGGCGAGCCGCTACATAGTAAGCGCCTGCCGTTTTTAAGAAACGTTATAACCGTCGGCTTTACACAAGCGGGTTCTTTAACCTATTCCGAATTAAAGGAAAGGGCAAAAACCGTATCTAAGGAAGAACTTGCGGTTCTTGCCAGCACCGTCGACGTACACGACGTTTGCAATATGCA
>CAMORY010000121.1 GCA_946624395.1 uncultured Clostridia bacterium
CAACCGTAAGAAATATTTACCCAGCCGTTCGGGAAACTCGAACGCATTTTGGGTGTGCCTTCTATAATCTTGCCTTCTTTTTCCGACACGGCAACGATATGTTTTTTCGTTTCGGTTTTTTCGGTTAACAGTTCGGCAAAGTTTTCAAGATTATGCGTGCCGAACACTATATCTATGAACGGGAATTTTTTAACGAGTTTATCGGCGTACCCGCTTTGCTGCGTCATACAGCCGCCGACCGCGATTATAAGATTTTTATTCGTCCGCTTTAGTTTCTTAAGCGCGCCGATATTGCCTTCCGCCTTTTTCTCCGCATTTTCGCGTATGCAACAGGTATTGAAAACGATTACGTCCGCGTCTTCTTCTCTGTCCGTTTTAACGTAACCGAAATTCTGAAGTATGCCCGCAAGTTTTTCCGATTCGTGCAGGTTCATCTGGCAACCGTAAGTTATGATACAATATTTTTTGCTAATAATTCCCATATTGAATATCATACAATATAAATCGGATTTTGTCAATTTTATAACTGCTTTTTCGGTATACTCCCGCGCATTTTATACATACTAAAACCGTATGAAAAACAAAGCGGTTAAAATAGTTTTAGCCATACTCGGGATTTTTCTTTGCTTAACGCTTATTTTCTTTACCTACTACTTTATCGCGACGGCAAACGTTAATCTCGATAAAAGCAAACTCATCAATATGAATTCCCAAGTAGAAATATACGACGACGGCGGCAATATTTTAGAAGGATATTCCGGCGACAGGGTTATAACTGACGCCGCGGATATACCCGAATACACGCTGAACGCGTTCGTGGCGATAGAAGACAAACGGTTTTATTCGCATAACGGCGTGGACGTAAAAGGGCTGTTTCGGGCGGCTATAAATAATCTGAAATCGTTTTCTTTTAAAGAAGGCGCGTCGACAATAAGTCAGCAACTCATCAAAAACACGCACTTAAGCGGCGAAAAAACGCTTAACCGAAAACTTGCGGAATTCAAACTCGCGCGGCAACTTGAGAAAAACTATTCCAAAAAACAGATTCTCGAAATGTACGTAAACACTATTTACTTCGGCGACGGGTGCTACGGAATAACGCAGGCGGCAAACAGATATTTCGGTGTTTCGCCCGAAAATCTTACCGTAAGCCAAAGCGCGGCGCTTGCGGGAATAGTAAAAGCGCCGTCCGTGTATTCGCCGCGCGTTTCCCCCGCCAAATGCAACGAAAGACGGAAATTAGTGCTTAAAGAAATGCTTAAGCAGAATTTTATAACCCAAAAAGAATATAACGAAAGCATTAAAGAAGACGTTTTGCCCGTGGAAGTAGAAAACGACGTAAGTTCGCCCTATATTAAACTAGTAAAAGACGAAATCAGGAATTTTCTCGACGAAAACGCTTATAAAAACACAAAAATAAAGGTCTACACTTATTACGATAAAAACCTTCAGGCGGACTTGGAAAACGGCGTGAAAAACCTTAAATCCGATACCGATAAAAAGGGGCTTATATTAAACGATAAAAATAAAATTCAGGCGTTTTACTCGACGTGCGGCGATATTCCGCGAAGGCTGGGTTCTACCTTAAAGCCCGTTGCGGTTTACGCCCCCGCAATCGATATGGGTGCGATAGATTCCTGCACGCCCATCAACGACGAAAAGATTAACTTTAACGGGTATTCTCCGTCAAACTACAACGATAAGTACTACGGCTACGTGTCGGCTAAATTCGCTTTGGCTAAAAGCCTTAACGTATGCGCGGTAAAAGTGCTTAACGATTGCGGCGTTAAAAACTGCTTAAAATACGTGGAAAAAACCGATATTCCCATATCCGAAAATGATAATTCCCTGCGATTAGCGTTAGGCGATACCGAAAACGGCGCGACTTTACGTGAAATTTGCGGCGCTTACGGCACGTTCATCAATAAAGGCGTGTATATAAAGCCCACCGCAATTAAAAAAATATGCGATACAAGCGGTAAAGTTTTATATAAAGACGGCGACAATGCGCGCAGAATATTCGGAGAAGACACGGCGTATATCGTAAGCGATATGCTGAAAAGTACCGTTAGTGAAGGCACGGCTAAAGTTTTATCTTCTCTAAACTTTCCGCTCGCCGCAAAAACGGGTACAGTCGGGAACGAGAACGGGAACACCGACGCGTACACGATAAGTTATAACGGCGACTACGTACTTGCGTGCTGGGTAGGAAACGCGGATTCCACAATGATGGATAATTCGGTATCGGGCGGAACGTTGCCCGCTAAAACCTGCCTTAACGTATGGCAAAATATGATACAGCGCGGATACTCCCCCCGCGACACTTTTGAAACCGAAAAGGTTGCAAAAATAAATATAGATAAAATCAGTTATCAGGAAAACCACGTGATAGAAGAAGCGGATGAGAACGCGCCGAAAAAGTACGTTTTAACCGAGATTTTTAAAAAAGACAGAGTGCCGAACAGGTATTCGACAAGGTTTAGTTTGCCTAAAATAGAAAATGCGGAAATATCAGTAAATTACTGCGATATTACTATAAGATTATGTCTGCCGAATTACTGCGATTACAGGGTTTACAGGCAAAGCGGCAGGCTGAATACAAGAATTTACGACAGCGCGGGAAAAAGCGACAAAACCACTTTTACCGACAAAAATTTAATGCCGAATACGAGATATTCATACACGATTGTTCCCTACGTTTCAGGGAAAAACGGGATACGATACGGCGAAGAATACCGACTTGAAGAAATAAAAACGTCGCCGATAAACTTTGACGGCGACGAGTGGTGGAACGAGCCTTTTTTTGATTTCGGTTAAAATACAGAACATTAAAAACTGTGCTTTTCGATTTTAGCCATTGCGCGTTCGATAAGCCCTTCCACGTCAAGATTTTCTTCGTTTTTAATTACCTTTTCAAGGTTAGGCTTAATCAGCGGGAACTTTGGCAAAAAGACGGTACAGCAATCTTCGTACGGCAAAATTGACGTTTCGTACGTGTCGATTTTGTTTGCTATATCTATAATTTCAAGTTTGTCGAACGCAATCACGGGGCGCAACACGGGCATTTTTACCACCGAATTAGAAGACGTTATACTCTCAATCGTCTGGCTTGCCACCTGCCCTAAACTTTCGCCCGTTATTATTGCCTGGTCGCCCAAAGACGCGGCAAGGCGTTCAGCAATACGCATCATAAATCTGCGCATTAAAGTTATCATATATTCTTCGGGGCAGTTTTTATGTATGGCTTCCTGTATTTCGGTAAACGGCACGACGTATAAATTTATTCCGCCGTTATATTCGCCTATTTTTTTAGTAAGGGCTATTACCTTTTCCTTTGCCGCTTCACCCGTATACGGGAAACTGTGAAAATGGATACAGTCTATTTTCATACCCCGTTTAATAGTCATAAAGCCCGCCACGGGACTGTCTATCCCGCCAGAAATAAGCAAAAGCCCTTTGCCCGCAGAACCTACGGGCATACCGCTTAAGCCGTGTTCCGTTTCAGAATATACGAAGGTTTTGCCGTCTTCTCTTATATCGATATTAACGGTAAAATCGGCGTTTTTAACCGAAACTTTAAGGTTTTTACCGTAAAGTTCCAGCATCTTGCCGCCGATAAGCGCGGAAGTTTCAACAGAATTCGGCTGAAAAGTCTTGTCCGCGCGGTTGGTTTCTATTTTAAAAGTACCCGTTCTGTCTTTACAAAGCATTGCCGCCGCTTGCTGTATTTTTTCAAAATCGTTCGGCACTACTAACGCTCTGCTGAAAGTATGAACGCCTGCAACCTTACGCAGTTTTTCGCAAATGGCGGGATAATCCGCTTCCGCAAAATTTTCTATTAAATAGCGGCTATGCATAGCGGTGAATTTATGTTTTATATCCGCAAGCGATTTTTCTATATTAACGCGCAATAATTTTTCAAAAAATCCGCGGTTTTTGCCTTTTAAGTGTATTTCGCAATATCTTACTATTATCGCGGTTTCCATTATTTCATCACTTCCTTCAATCTTTTTGCGATTTCGTTTATTCTATCGATAAATTCTTTTGCTTCTTCTAAAGTGCTATCCTGCGAAAAACTTACCCGCACCACGCCGTCAAGCACACCTTTATCGTACCCGCACGCTTCTATTACCCTGCTGAAACGGTGTCTTGACGAACAGGCCGAACCGTTGCCCACTATAATGCCGCAATCTTCTAAAGCGTGCATAATCACTTCGCCCTTTAGTCCTTTTGCGGAAATACTTAAGATATACGGGCTTGCGTTTTCACCCGATATAACCGTAAACAAGTTCTTATCGAGATTTTCGCGTATATACCCGTTTACCGATTGCACTTTCTCAAAATTCGCGTAAATATCGGCGTAATGCTCTTCACCCGCGTACTGAAAGGTTTTGATGCCGAAAACGTTTTCCGTACCGCTACGAAGCCCGTTTTCCTGCCCGCCGCCGAAAATCAGCGGAAACAAGTTGGATTTGCGCTTTTTTATAAGCGCACCGCAACCCTTTAACGCGTTTATTTTATGCGCGCTTATTGAGTAAAAATCTATGTTTTCCGAAAAAACGAACGGTATTTTACCGTACGCCTGAACGCCGTCCGAGTGAAAAATTATAGACGGATTTATTCGTTTTAATTGGTCCGCAATAGCGTTCACGTCGTTTATTGCGCCCGTTTCGTTATTGACGTGAACAATCGACACAAACCCCGCGCCGTTTGTTTGTACGTAGTCAAAAAGTTCTTCGGTATTAACGCTGCCGTCTTTATTAAGCCCTATAAAATGCACGGCGGCTTTTTTACGTGAAAGTTCGGTAAAACTCTGATAAACTGCGGAGTGTTCCCCTTTATCGGTTAAATACGTGCCGCGGTTGCCCGAACAGAAAATCGCGGTATTATCGCTTTCAGAACCGCAGGACGTGAAAATTACTTCGTATTTTGTCGGGCTAAGCCCAAGATTTTTCAGCACGCTTTCTTTTGCCACGCCGATTTCTTTGGCGCACGAAAGCCCGCCGCGATATAGCGCCGACGGGTTGAAATAGTCGTCTTTAATAAACTTTTCGGCTTTTTTTACCGCCGATTCCGACGGTCTGGTAGTAGCCGCATTATCGAAATAAATCATTTTAGCCTTTTATTTTTTATTGAAAAATCCGTCTTCTATAACCGTTCTGTTGGAATATCTTATTACGTAGGAAATAAAAGTTTCCGTACACTCCAACACGAAAAGATACTTTATCCCCCCGACGTTTGCGACGATATAATAGAAATTTTTACCGTCTTCAGGCGTCTTATTAGAAGTTAAAATCATTTTCTTTTTTTCTGGCATCAACATATATCTATCGAAAGTGTCGCTGCCGTATATTCCGACTTTTTCTATATTAGTGGTATCGAATTTTAAAATACCCTTTCTTTTAACGTTTTTAATAACGCGGGAAAACCTTATAGAACCCGACACGAAAGTATAATCGTAATCAACGTAGAGTGTATCTTTCATTTTGCCGAGCAATATCCCCGACAGTAAAAACAGAACGAAAGGAATAGCGGCGAATAATATGTTTACCAGCACGTTCCCTTGCAAAGGAAAAAACATAATAGAGAGTATAAGCCAAAACACCGCTATCGTATACGATATTACGGAAAAGGTTTTTACTGTATAATATTTGGTTTTGGCGGGGGCTGAACTTTGCACCATTGCCGTTTCTTCGTAAAAAACTTCCTGCATAATTGCACCTTTGGTTTTATTCTATCACTTTTAAGTTAAAATTTCAATTATTTTAATTTTATAATGGTTATGCCGTTTTCGCCTTCGCCGTACATCCCGCGGCGGAATTCTTTAACGCACTTATCGTGCTTTAAATATTCCCTTATCGATTTTAACAGAAC
>CAMORY010000122.1 GCA_946624395.1 uncultured Clostridia bacterium
CAAAGCGATTGCGACAGCCGCCACGGTTATAAGTCCGCCCCACAGAAAAGACCGTTTGCGTTGCAAAAGCCCGTGAGCTACCGCAAGTTCGTGTGCACGCTTTTTGTTTTTTTCGTCGCAGGACTTACAAAGAATTTTTGTAGTTGATGACCTGCCGTAATGAGTTGTTTTGCGGACGATTTCCGCACCGTTATATATAGGTTTATTACACTGTTCGCAAACGGCAAGTACGGGTTTTTGTTCTTTGACTATATATTCTTTTTCAACCACCGTCTTGGTTTCGGGTTTTTTATCAGGACCGCCGATAATTTCGTCGGCACTAACCCCGAAAATTTCGGACATAGAACTTATTGTACCTATAGACGGCTCGACTTCGCCGTTTTCCCATCTGGAAACCGCTTGCGCCGTAACGTGAAGTCGGTCTGCGAGTTCTTTTTGCGTTAAGTTTTGTTTAACGCGTAAATTTTTAATGTTTTCAGAAATCATAAATTTTTCTCCTTGAAATTTCTGACTATATTATAGCAAACCTTAAAAAATTTATCGATAAAAATGTGTGAACAAGTTGTTGATTTTGTAAACAATTTGTTTATTTTGAAACAAAAACACGTAAATTTAGCTAAAAAAACGAAATTTCAGATGTTTTTGACGATATTACCTGTCCCTTTGCTCAACAATTTGTTAAGAAAACGCTAAACGGCCTGTTGAGTTTAATTTTAATATTCCAACAAAAAAACAACTATTATTCTTTTACTTTTTATATTATATCAAACAGAATTCTGTTTTGCAAGCAAATAAAAACAGAATAATAGTAAAATAGTCAATAACTATTATATTAAGGGGGTGCGGCGGTATGTTTGGTAGAAATATCAAAGAATTGCGAACAGAAAGAAATATGAGTCAAAAAGTTCTTGCCGAAAAAATAGGCGTTTCGCAAGGCGCCGTATACTTTTGGGAAAAAGAGATAAATGAACCCACTGCGGGGTATATTGTTAAACTTGCAACGTTATTCGGTGTTTCTACAGACGAACTTTTATCTTATGAAGTAAAAAAAGATAGAAAAGAAAATACCAAAAGGGGTGAAATGTTGGCAATGTTTGATAAATTATCCGACGCACAGCAAACTCTTTTAATTTCCACGGCAAAAGAATTGTTGCACAAGTAAAACACTTATAGCGCAAACAAATCTTGTTTGCGCTATAAGGTAATTTATAAAGAAATAACCGTTTGAATTCAGGCGGTTATTTTATTTTTGTTTTCGTAATCCGATAAAAACTTTTCTATGCCGTTCGATATTTTTTCCGCCATTTTATAAATAAGATTTAATCTGGTCAGGTTAAATAAATTATAGTTCTGTAAGGATTTACCCGCGACCACACCTATTATACTGCAATCACCTATTACCCCGAGATTTTTGTCCACTCCAAGCCCCGGCTTTAATCCTTTATCGGATACTTTTATTAAACCTATGTCGTCCGTATTCCCTACTGCTGCGTCTACAGCAATTATAAAACTGTTTGGGTGCAATATTTTTAAATGATTTTTCGCGCAAGCAATTTCTTTTGCGGTAATGGGTGAACTCAATGTGCCATACACGTACGCGGGGGCATTTTTCTTTACAAGCATAGTGCCGACAAGTGGACCTAAACTATCCCCCAGCACTAAATCGCTACCTATGCAGACTATAAGCGGTTTTTTACCTTTAACGTTGCACGTGCTTAACGCGTTCCCTATCAATTGGTCAGAAAATTCGTGAAAAGCGTTAAAAGAGTAAGTTTCCGTGTTTTTATTTATTGCGTAAATTTCCGTTTTTTTCATATTCTTTCCTTTGGAACGATTATTGCCGTTTTTATTTTTTTAATACCTTTTTACAGAAAAAATGCGAATTTCTCACACAGAATATGATAATTTTTTGCCGACGAAAAATTTATCCCATTCTGTCTCAGAGCGTTAAAATGACAATTTTTAAAGGCTGTTTTTAGCCCGTATTTTATCAAAACTCGCTCGTTATTTTGTTCCACGTGGAACAAGCGAAGATAAACAAGTCTTGTTTCACGTGAAACGTCAATTTTTTTAATACGTTATTTTTTATTATAATTTTTATACTTTTTTGCTTGTTTTGACAATAAATTTTAAAAATATATTTTAGCGCTTGTTTAATTTCGGTTAGTTTTAATAAAACAAAATAGTTTGAAAGGCGTAAAAATATTAAAATTTTCTTTGTCCTATGAAAAATTGTTATTTAGTACTGTTTCACGTGAAACGTTTTTTTGAAAGTTAAAGAATACTTTATTTTACGGGGCAGGGGTGGTCGGGCGGTGTGTTGATATATGAATAAAGGTGGGTTTTGGTTTAAGTAATTTTATAAAAAACGGTAAAAAAAATAATTTTAGCGCAAAAAATTATTTTTTGCGCTAATAAAAACGCAACAATTAAATATCGCCAAAACGCTGTAATTATATTGTATTTTTTTTAAAATAAGTGTATAATAATACTATACGTAAAATAAAAGCCGTTTTGGTTTTTATAAGCGAATTAAAAGGAGAAATGAATTTTGGCTGGAAAAAAATCAAGACTTATATGGATAATTATCGGTGCGATAATCGTTGTCGTTGCCGCGATGTCTATTTATAATTGCGCGAACAAAGGGGTTAAGGTTAGGGCGACCGATTTTAATAATGTAATCGAAAAAATGGTAGAACTTGATAAAGGTTCGCTCACGGTGTCCGAGTTAAATTCTCTATCTACAGAAAATGAAATAGTCGTCGCTGTAAACAAAATAAGCAGAACTTTTAATGCGATTACTTTAGCAGATGTTGTTATCGATGGCTATAATATTGATTTTAGCGTTGTTCTGCAAAACAACAATAATAAGGTTGCGACTTTAGACTTTACAACAACTTTTGGAAGAACAAATGATGAGATTAAGTTTTACAGAGAAAGTTTAAGCAGTATAGGGTTGTCTTTTACCGACCCGAACGCGGGCTCTATCTGGAGTTCTCTGTTGCCGCTCTTCGGTTCGCTCTTAATTGCGATAATATTCTTCGTGCTTATTATGCAGACGCAGGGCGGAACGAAAGGCGCTATGAATTTCGCCAAAACCAACGCGCGTATAAACCATAATATAAAGGTGCGCTTCTCTGACGTTGCGGGTGCGGAAGAAGAAAAGGCGGAACTTGCGGAAGTCGTGGACTTTCTTAAAAATCCCACCAAGTTCTCAACTCTTGGTGCGCGTATTCCCAAGGGCGTGCTTTTAGTCGGGCCTCCCGGAACGGGTAAAACGCTGTTTGCCAAAGCCGTTGCGGGCGAAGCGGGCGTGCCGTTCTTCTCTATAAGCGGCTCTGACTTTGTGGAAATGTTCGTCGGCGTGGGCGCTTCTCGTGTGCGCGATTTGTTCGACGTTGCCAAAAAGAATATGCCATGTATCGTGTTTATCGACGAAATCGACGCGGTCGGTCGTCAGCGCGGCACGGGTATGGGTGGCGGACACGACGAACGTGAGCAGACGCTTAACCAACTGCTCGTTCAGATGGACGGGTTCGAGACCAACGACGGTATTATCGTAATGGCTGCGACCAACCGTGCGGATATATTAGACCCCGCGCTTATGCGCCCAGGCAGGTTTGACCGTCAGATTTTCGTCAACGTTCCCGACGTGCGCGGGCGTGAAGCGATATTAAAAGTACACGCGCGCAATAAGCCGTTAGCGCCCGACGTTAACTTTAAGACGGTGGCGCGTATGACGAGCGGGTTTTCGGGTGCGGACCTTGAAAACCTTTTGAACGAGGCGGCAATACTCGCGGCGCGTGAAAACAGGAAATTTATTACCAACAAGGATTTATACGAAGGTATTAATAAGGTTCTTTTAGGACCGCAGAAAAAATCCCGTCTTATAACCGAAACGGATAAGCGCATTACCGCGTATCACGAAGCGGGGCACGCAATTTTAGCTAGGCTGTTGCCGCATTGCGACCCCGTACACGAAGTTTCGATTATTCCGCGCGGGCAGGCGGCAGGCTACACGATGACCCGCCCCGATAACGACGATAACCATTTGACTAAAGCCAAATTGTTAGACGATATAGTTATGACGCTTGGCGGCAGGGTTGCCGAAGAACTTATTATAAAAGATATATCCGCGGGGGCTTCGGGCGATATTCAGGCAGTAAGTAAGCGCGCGAGATATATGGTCAGCGAGTGGGGTATGAGCGAAGTTGTCGGTCCTATTTCCTACGCTTCGGATAAAGAAATATTTATCGGGCGGGATATGGCGTCGCACGTTTCCTACAGCGAAGCGACCGCGGCGGTAATCGACGAAGAAGTGCAGAAAATTATAATGACCGCACTTGAAAAAGCGCGCAAACTCTTAAAAGACAACAAGGGGCTTTTGGACACGATGGCGCGCGTTCTCGTCGAAAGAGAAACCATATTCTCCGAAGAAGTGGATATGATAATGGAAGGAAAAACCGCCGACGAAGTTATAGCGTTTATGGACGAAAACGAGCGCACCCTTTCGCAGAATCCGTTTGCAAGAAAAGCGGGACCCGACGCCGTTAAAGAGTACGAGAAAAAGTCGGAAAAGGACGGCGGTGCGGATGAAAAATCCGAAAACCCGAAAGACGATAAAAAAGGCGAATAATATCGGTTAGCGGTCAAAGCGGTCAATAAGTTAAGACTTGTATAAAATTAAGCAAAAGAGAGAATTAGAAAATGGGTAAGATTATTGCTTTTTCAAACCAGAAGGGCGGTGTTGGCAAGACCACGACTTGCGTGAATATGTCCGCATACCTTGCACAAAAGGGATATAAAGTCCTTATCGTGGATTTAGACCCGCAGGGCAACGCGACGAGCGGCTTGGGCTTTGCTAAAAGCGACGTTAAAAGTTCCGTTTACAACGTTATGATAGACGACGCGCCGATAGTGGACGCGGTATATAAGACCTGTGTAGACGGGCTGGATTTGTTGCCTTCGAGCATAGATTTAGCGGGTGCGGAAGTGGAACTTGTTTATATTAAAGACAGAGAACACGTTTTAAAAAAAGTGCTTGAAAAAGCGCGCGACAGTTATGATTATATAACAATCGACTGTCCGCCGTCTTTGGGGCTTTTGACAATCAACGCGTTGGCGGCGGCGGATAGCGTGCTTATTCCGATACAGAGCGAATATTACGCGTTAGAAGGTTTAAGCCAACTGATGAATACCATAAGGCTTGTCGTAAAACACTTAAACCCTTCGCTTAAAATCGAAGGCGTAGTGCTTACCATGAACGATAATCGCGCCATTATTTCGCGGCAGATTTCTGAAGAGATAAAAAAGTTTTTCGGCAAGAGCGTGTTTGAAACGGTTATTCCCAGAAATATACGGCTTGCGGAAGCGCCCAGCCACGGCGTTCCGATAATGCTGCACGATACGCGCTGTTCGGGTGCGAAGGCGTATTTGGCGTTTACCGAAGAATTTATAAATCGCCAGCCCAAGAAGACCAAGGCGGCGGCAAAACAGGCGTAAAACCTACAGGGGTTTTAACATAATTTTTACGGAGAGATGAAAAATGAGACCTAACAGGGGATTAGGAAAAGGGCTTTCCGCTCTGTTTTCGGAGACGGAAGAAGATTACGGCAAAAGTTTGTTGTTCGACGAGAAGGAAGACGCGAAAGCGGTGTCCGAAATAGCCGTTTCGGACATATTCGCAAATCCCGACCAGCCGAGAAAGGATTTTGACGAAGACGCACTAAACGAACTTGCGGCGTCAATCAAAAAGCACGGCGTAATAATGCCGATAATCGTAAACAGAAGCGGCAACCGCTATATGATAATCGCGGGCGAACGCAGATTCCGCGCGTCTAAAATCGCGGGGCTCGACAAAGTGCCCGTAATAGTTAAAAACTACGACGAACGGCAGATAAAAGAAATTTCGCTTATAGAAAACCTGCAGCGCGAAGATTTGAACCCGATAGAAGCGGCGACAGCTATGCGTTCGCTGATGGACGATTACCATTTGTCGCAGGAAGAACTTGCCGACCGTATCGGTAAATCCCGCCCCGCAATCGCCAACACGTTAAGGCTACTTAATTTACAGTCCGACGTTTTGGAAATGGTCAAAAGCGGCGAACTGTCCGCAGGGCATGCGAGAACGCTCGTTTCCGTTCCCGCGCTCGACCAGAAAAAAATGGCGCACGCGGTTATAAAGGGCGGGTTATCGGTCAGGGCGACCGAAAAAATGGTTAAGGATTATTTCCTGCCGCCCGAAGAGAAAAAGAAAAAAGCGAAAGCGCCCCTTTCCGCCGAACTTAAAGAACTTATCGGCGATATGCAAAGGGTTTTCGGCACGAAAGTCAACGCCATCGGCAACGACAATAAGGGCAGAATATATATAGATTACTACACGCGCGACGATTTGGACAGACTTTCCGAAATGGTGGAAACGCTTAAAAACAAACAGTTTTAAGTAATAAAAAGAGTAAAACGGTTTTGCGTTCGGAACAAAAAGACATATAACGTATAGGGGGAAAAGTGTATGTGGGTGTATATTTGGCTCGGTATTACGGCGGCCGCGCTCGTTATTGAATTTTTAACGACCGAAATGGTTTCCGTGTGGTTTGCGGGCGGCGGCGTTGTCGCTATGCTGCTTGCGGGCGTGGGGCTCGGTTGGTATTTTCACGTTCCCGCGTTTATAGTGGTATCGTTCGTGCTGATGCTTTGTTTCAGGCGACTGGTTATGAAAAAACTCGATAAAGGGGACGTTAAAACCAACGCGGATTCCGTTATCGGCAAAGACTTCGAACTGCTTTCCGATATCGGCTTTAATAAAGCGGGTTCTATCAAGGTAAACGGCGTTGTCTGGACGGCAATCGCCGAAGATGAGAAGACGGAGATTCCCGCGGGAACTATCGTCGTTGTCCAAAGAATAGAAGGAAATAAATATATTGTAAAGGAGAAATAATTATGTCGTCAACTTTAATTGTTTTGATTGTTCTTGCCGCCATCGTGTTTATTATACTCGTTGCGTCGATTAAAATCGTACGCCAGTCCACGGCGGTAATAGTTGAAAGGCTCGGTAAATTCCATCGTCTTTTAAATACGGGTATTCATTTTATAATTCCGTTTATCGATAAAAGCGTGGGCGGACCGATATCTTTGAAAGAACGCGTGGCAGACTTTGCTCCGCAACCCGTTATCACTAAAGATAACGTTACTATGCAGATAGATACAGTCGTGTACTATCAGGTAACCGACGCAAAACTGTTCACGTACGGCGTGGAAAACCCCATTAAAGCGATAGAAAATCTTACCGCAACTACGCTCCGAAACCTTGTCGGCGAGTTGGAACTCGACGGCACGCTTACTTCGAGAGATACGGTAAACAGCAAAATGCGTATAATTTTAGACGAAGCGACAGACCCTTGGGGCATTAAAATCAACCGTGTGGAACTTAAAAACATTTTGCCGCCCAAAGATATTCAGCAGGCGATGGAAAAGCAGATGCGCGCAGAACGCGAACGCCGCGAATCCATTTTGAAAGCCGAAGGCGAAAAGCGCAGTAATATTCTCGTTGCGGAAGGCGAAAAAGAAGCGATGATTTTGCGTGCGGAAGCGAAGAAAGCGGCGGTTATTGCGGAGGCAGAAGGTACGGCGACCGCAATAAAGATGATAAATGACGCAAACCCCAACGCGGCTTACCTTACGCTTAAAGGCTACGACGCGTTAAAGGTTATGGCTGACGGGCAGGCGACCAAGATAATTGTGCCCAGCGAAATTCAGAACATTACGGGACTTTTGGCAAGCCTTAAAGCGGTTGTGGAGAAAGAAAAACCCGAAAAATAAAGGCAGTTTGTTTTCCGCCCGCTAAAATTTATGCGGGCGGAAAAGTGTTTTACTTATGATAACTTTAACTAAACTCGACAAAAATATGGATATACTCCGCCCGTTTTTTTCTCGCTACGGCGGAGTTTTTAACGACTTGACGCTTGGCACGAAATATATGTGGGGCGACGAGTTCGGCATAGAATACGCAATCTTAAGCGACACGCTTATTATGCGTGAAACTTATACCGAGTACTCGTCGTTTTATTATCCTATGGGGGAAAACGTAAATGGCGCGCTTTCCGCTATAGAAGAATACTGCAAGGGAACGGGCGCGGATATGGTTTTCCGTTGCCTTAACGAAAAGCAAGCGCAAGAACTTTCCGAAAGGTACACGGGGGCAAAAATCAACAATCTTCGCGACTGGAGCGACTATATTTACCCCGCGGAGCAGTTTAAAACCTACGCGGGCAAAAAACTTTCGGGGCAAAGAAACCACGTAAATAAATTTAAAAAACTTTATTCCGACTATAAAGTCAATTTTATAACGGAAACGGATATTCCGCGTATAAAAGAGTTTTTGAAAGAGTACGAAGCGGAAAACGTTCTGGAAGGCTGGGCAAAAGACGAAGAGCCCCGCGTATATACTCTTTTAGATAATATGGACTATCTTGAACAGTTCGGGATATTTATAACGGTGGGCGGTAAAATCGTTTCGCTATCTATCGGGGAGATAAAAGGGCAAACCCTTTTCGTGCACGTGGAAAAGGGGTTAAAGGAGTATGTCGGCGTGTACCCTTTGACCGCGCAGGAATTTGCCAAGGCGTTCGCGGTGGACGGTATAAAATTTATCAACCGAGAAGAAGACTGTGGAGATTTGGGACTTCGCACTTCTAAAACGCAGTATCATCCGTCGGAAATAAAGCCGAAAATTTATCTTACCGCTAATCACTCTTTCGGTTTAATAACTCCGCCCGTATATTTTAAAACGGACAGGCTGGAGATTACCGATATTTCCGAAAAGGATAAAGCCGTTTACGCAAAACTGTATACGGACGATAAGGTAAACGAGTTTTACGGGTACGACTATAGGCAGGACTTGGGAGAAAACACGCCAGACGGCGACTACTTTTTTAAGTTTATGCAATCGCTTAAAAATAAAAAGGAAGAATATTCGCTTGCCGTAAGAAAAAGCGGCGAAATGATAGGGGAAATAGTCTTTTATAATTTCGGATATTTTGGGGAAACGGAAATAGGTTTCAGGTTTTTTACCGAGTATCAAGGTCGGGGCTATGCTTTTGAGAGTGTAAAAGCGGCGATGGAGTACGCTTTTAACGTGGGATTTAGGAAAATAAAGAGCAGGCATTTTAAAGAAAACGCCCGCTCTGAAAAACTGATATCAAAATTAGGTTTCGTTTTCACGCAAGAAAGCGCAACGCACAAGTTTTACGAATTGAAAAAGTAAAAACTATTAAATTTCTTTAACGGCTTTTATAACGGCGGCGGCAAGGGCAGACACTTCGCCGTCGTTTTTTATTACCGTATATGCGGAAAGGTCTTTTTTATCGTAATCGAATTGTGCGTTTATCCGCGCCGCAATTTCTTCTTCCGAAAGATTAGAACGGCTTTTAACCGCGGCTATGCGCGCCGCTTTTTCGCGGGTTATTACGATAACTTTATCGAAAACGTTTTGCAAATCGTTCTCGAATAAAAGCGGCACTTCGACAATCACCGTGCCTTTGATTTTTTTCGCCCGCGCCATCGCTATTTTAAACGTTTCTTTGGTTAAGTAGTCGGTTAAAAACGCGTACTTTTCTTTGTCCGAAAATATTATGCGCGAAATTTCTTTTTTATCGGCTTTAAGGAATAATTTGCCCGTTATCGCGGACGGAAACTCTGCCCGCAGTTTTTTAAGCGTACTGCGGCGGTTATAGAGCGCGCGCGTTATGTCGTCGCAACTTATCGTTTTATATCCGTTTTTCTTCAAAGCGTCAAGCGCCGCGGATTTACCGCTGCCTATTCCGCCCGTTAAACCTATCAACATTTTCTACCTTTTTATTTAGCGTCGAACCACGTTTTGCCGCTGCCTACCGAAACTGTGAGCGGCACGGCAAGTTTTGCCGCGTTTTCCATCTCTTCGACGAGAATTTTTTGCACTTGATTTTTTTCCGAAATAAAAGCGTCGATTATAAGTTCGTCGTGTATCTGTAAAATTAGTTCGGATTTTAAGTGTTCTTTTTTCAGCCTATTATAAACGCCGAGCATCGCAAGTTTTATTATGTCCGCGGAAGAACCCTGCAAGGGCATATTCATTGCGGCGCGTTCACCGAAACTGCGCAGGGCAAAGTTTGAAGAGTGTATTTCGCGGATATAACGCCTGCGTCCAAGCATAGTTATCGAATAGCCCGTCTGCTTTGCGAACTCCACGTTTTTATTCATATACTCTTTGACTTCGGGGTACTCTTTAAAGTACGCGTCAATGTAGCCCTTTGCCTTGTACGGCGGGATTTTAAGATTCTTTGCAAGCCCGAATTCGCTTATCCCGTAAATTATGCCGAAGTTTACCGCCTTAGCGCTCGTCCGCATCTCGCGCGAAACGTCTTCTAATTTTACGCCGAACACTTTAGCGGCGGTCGCCGCGTGTATATCTTTATCCGAATTAAAGGCGTCTATAAGCCCTTTGCATCCGGAAAACGCCGCGAGTAGCCGTAGTTCTATCTGTGAATAGTCGGCGCTTATTAAAATTCTGTCTTCGGACTTCGGCACGAAAAACTTTCTCAGTTCCCGCCCTTCTTCGTCGCGTACGGGTATATTCTGCAAGTTGGGTTCTTTAGAAGAAAGTCTGCCCGTCGCCGTCGTCGTCTGGTTAAAAGAAGTGTGTATAAGCCCCGTCGCGCGGTCGATAAGCGGCTTAAATCCTTCTACGTAGGTGGAGTTAAGTTTCTGTACTTTGCGGTAATTCAATATAAGCGGCACTATGGGGTGCGCGGACTCTAACGCTTCTAACACGTCCGCACCCGTAGAATAGCCCGTCTTGGTCTTTTTGCCTTTGCCTATTTTCAGTTTGTCGAACAACACTTCGCCGAGTTGACGGGGCGAATTGACGTTTAATGTTTCGTCGCCCGCATATGCGCGGATTTGTTTTTCGTATTCGGCGGCAATTTTACTGTACTTTTCGCCCGTTTGGTTCAGCGCGTAAAAGTCAACCTTAAAGCCGGAGTTTTCCATAGCGTAAAGAACGTCAGATAGCGGCAGTTCCACGTCGGTATAGAGTTTTAAAACTTCTTCGCTTTCGAGTTTTTTAGAAAGCGTTTCGCTTATCGCAAAAATTGCGCTTGCGGGCGTTTTTAAGTCGTAGCCGTATTCTTCTATTACTTCAAAAAGTGTTTCCGCCTTGCCCGTAAAGTCGGTAAGGTATTTCATTATCGAAACGTCGTCTACCGCCGCGGTAAGTTCTATATTGTATCCGTAAAGCAGGTGCTTTAACTCTTTTTTATCGAACGCTATAAGTTTTTTGTCGCCGCTAAATAGTTCTTTTACGCCGTCTAAAACTGCGGAAAGGGAAAACCCGTCGCCTAAAAGCGTTTGGTTTATATTATAAACGTATTCGGTTTTTCCGTCCGAAAGGTTTACCGCCGTTTTAGAAAAGCAAACGGCGACTTTTTCTGCGGCGCTTATAAATTGCGGGAGTGCGGGCGTTTTCGCAACCACTATCGTCGGCGCAAACGGTTTCGCCGTTTGCGTTGCGGCGTCTGCGCTTTCAAACAGTTCCGCTTTTTGGTATAGTGATTTAAATTCTAATGCCACGAATTTGGTTTTTACGTCTTGGGAAAAGGTGTTCGGTACGCGCAAATCTTCGAGAGTAAACGGCAAATCGCAATTTATGTCAATCGTTGCAAGAGTGTAGGAAAGGTAGGCTGTTTCTTTTTCGGCGGCGAGTTTTTCTTTTAATTTTCCGCTTATATCGTCGATATTTTGGTACACCCCGTCGAGCGAGCCGTATTTTTCAAGCAGCGTCTTCGCGGTCTTTTCGCCTATGCCGGAAACACCGGGGATATTGTCCGAAGCGTCGCCCATAAGTGCTTTTAAGTCTACTATCTGTGCGGGGGAAAGCCCCGTCTTTTCCTTAAAGTTATCCAGGGTTAAAACGTCCACGTCGGTTATGCCGCGCTTGGTAAAATGCACTTCGGTAGTGCCGTCGACAAGTTGAAAGGAATCCCTGTCGCCCGTAATTATTACGGACTGTACGTCGGGGTTTTTGGCAAGCGTGCCGATAATATCGTCCGCTTCAAACCCTTCTTTTTCCACGATACGGATATTCATAAGGGATAAAACTTCTTTTAACAAAGGTATCTGCGGGCGCAACTCTTCGGGCATGGGCTTACGCGTTGCCTTGTAGCCGTCGTACATTTTGTGGCGGAAGGTCGGGGCTTTCAAATCGAAAGCGACCGCGGCATATTCGGGTTTTAATTCGGACAGGGTTTTTATAAACATAGTCAAAAACCCGAAAACGCCGTTTGTGTAAATTCCGTCCTTGGTTGAAAGAAGCGGCATAGCGTAAAACGCGCGGTTTATTAAACTGTTGCCGTCAATAAGCACTAATTTTTCCATAATCCCCCTAAATACGCTTGCGAAAACAAAAAAAGTGTGCTATTATATAGCAAGCGGAAAGAGATAAATACTCTATTTATAATAATTGTAGCACAAAAACGATTAAAAATACAGATAATTTCCGCAAAAATCGAAATAAAACGCCGAAGTGGTGAAATTGGCAGACGCGCCGGACTCAAAATCCGGTGGTAGCGATACCGTGCGGGTTCAAGTCCCGCCTTCGGCACCAACAAAGACGGGGTAGGCTTTTGCCTACCCCGTCTTTGTTGGTTGTCAAAAAGCAGGTGCGGGGCTTGAACGGGTTGATATAAACAATATGTTTTTTTAAAATTATCGCTGTAAAAGCCACGTCTTATATTTATGTTATTTTGTTGCATATTTTTGCAACGCAACAAAATAACAATATTTTTGCAACGCACAAATATTGCCATATGTGGCGTATTAGGTTATAATTAAAATATAAGACCGTTATTTTTTGCGGAATTTCGGCGGAGGGCGAATAAAAAACAACAATCATACGGGGGAACTTTAAGTTATGACGAAGGGAAAAAACACCAAACACAACAAACACAAAGCGCACGCGCACGTACGGCATGAAAGCGAAAGACACGTACAGAGCGTTATTAAAAACGCCGAAATGTTTTTTACGGCACTTCGTTTAAACGGCGACCTTACGGTGTATCAATACGGGCATCACGAGTGTCAGAACGCCCACTACCACGGACCGAGCGAACGGGAATACTATTTGTTCCACTATATTGTAAAAGGTTGCGGCATATACAGAACGGAGAACAAAGAGTACCATTTAAAAAGCGGCGAAGGGTTTTTGATAAAGCCCGGGGAAACAACGTTTTATCAGGCGGACGAAACCGACCCGTGGGAATATTATTTTGTAGCCTTTCACGGCACTATCGCTAAAAACGTCATTGCGGAAATAAATTTCGAAGACGGGTATATCTTCCGTTCGGAAAATCCCGAAACGATGGAGCGCTGTATAAAAAGTCTTTGTAAGCATTATCCGACGGGTATGCTGTGGGGCGAATACAAAGTGCTTGGGAAGTTTTACACCTTGCTTTCCGAAATGATAAAGGAAAAGGGTATAAGTTCTTCCGTGCAGCAGAGAAAGCAGAACCTGTCGGTGGTAAACAAAGCGCTTTCCTACATAAAAGAAAACATTTCTCAAGACGATTTGTCTGTGCAGGGCATAGCCGACCACATAAATCTCGACAGAACCAGCCTTTACAGAATATTCAAAAAGAAATTCAATATTTCGGTAGTAAGGTATATTAAAAATCACCGTATGGACAGGGCGGCGGCGCTGCTTTCCGAAACTGCGCTTACCTGCCGCGAGATATGTGTTCGGGTTGGAATGCCCGAATATCCGAATTTTTGTAAAAGTTTCAAAGCATATTACGGATACTCGCCTATGGATTACCGTAAAACTTTCGGAACGGTCTACAAGAAGAAACATCATAAATAAATTATGCTAAACAGGTGAAAGGGAGAAAATTTAAAAAAATATCGTGAAAATTTTAACGCCGCGGGCAAAATTGCCCGCGGCGCGTAGTTTATTAAACGTTATTTGTTTTTATAATTTTTCGGGGTTTATAATTTCCGCAAGGAAGGGGAATTCGCGATATCTCTCCGCATAGTCCAGCCCGTAGCCTATTACGAACCCGCAGGGGATGTCGAAGCCTACGTAATCGACGTCTATATCCACTTCGCGCCGTTCCTTTTTGTCCAAAAAGGCGCATATCTTTACCGAAGCGGGGTGGCGCTTTTTCAAAAGTTCTATAAAGTAGGAAAGCGTTTTGCCGCTATCCACTATATCTTCGACGAGTATTACGTCCCGCCCTTCGATTTTTGCCGTTATATCGTAGATAAGTTCCATCTGCCCGCTGGTTGTGCCGTTCCTATAACTCGAAAGCCTTGCAAAGTCCAGCATCAGCGGCAGTTTTATGTTTTTCGTTAGGTCTGCAAAGAAATACACCGCACCTTTAAGCATACATATTACTACCGGTTCTTTGCCCTGATAGTCGTGCGTTATTTCTTCGCCGAGTTCTTTTACGCGTTTTGCAATGGTTTCCTGACTTAACAATATTCTGTAGTTATCCATATTCGTCCTTTGTTGTTATGAGAATTTTACAATGTTTTTCGTGTCTTTGTCAACTTTAACTTTGTCCGAAACGGCAACGCCGTTAATAATAAGTACGTCGCTTCCGTTAGCAACAAGTAAAATGCCGTTTCTGTCTTTAAGCGGTATCTTTTTATCGGTGAAATAGTCCGCAAGGCTTTTCGTTCCGCCGCCGAACTTTTTGAACTTGTCGCCCTTTCTGCGAAAGCGGATTACCGCCCCGTCGGGTATCTTATCGATATCCGCGTAAAACCCTTTTTTAAGGTCTTCTCCCGATATGTTTTCGCATGGCGAAACGGCTATAGTCCGTCCGTCAAGCGCGTGTAAACCCGTGGTAAATGGAATAGCGGTATCGTTTTCGTCGCAGGTAAGGTCTTTAAATAACGTTATTTTATCGTACTCTCTCGCCGCTTTTATGTCAAGCGGAAGAGATACGGTTTTGCCGTTTTCTTTTTCAGATAAAGCGCAAACGTCGTCAACGTGTATCTTTTCGTAATCTCGGGCTAGTCCTAGGTTTTTAAGCGCTATAATTACCGCCCGCGCCATCACGGCTTTCGGCGTGTCGGTTGCTATCCCGTATCCGTCGCCGTGGCAAAATACCGCCTTTTCCGCGAGCGCAGACAAAAACTCGTCTTCGGTTTTAAGCGTTTCGGTAAGCCGAAGCACGCTTTTTTCCGCTTCGGGGAAAATTTCTTTGATTTTCGGTATCACGTTAAGCCGCAGAAAGTTGCGCGTGTAGTCAATGCAAAAATTCGTTTCATCATCAACGAACGGAATATTATTTTGTTTAATGTATTCGGCAATTTCCGCCTTGCTTACCTTTATAAACGGGCGGTAAATAACGTTTTTATAGTCCCGTATGCCCGTAAGCCCTTTTACACCCGTGCCGCGGAACAGGTTAAACAATACCGATTCTAAATTGTCAGAACTGTGGTGCGCGGTAAGCACCGCTTCGCACTTGCCGTTTTTAACGGCGTCAAAAAAACACTCGTATCTTAAAATGCGCGCCGCTTGTTCTAACGGAATTTTATCGGATTTGGCTTTTTTCGGCACGTCGACCTTATATTCTAAAAGCGGAATACCGTTTTTCGTACAGTAATCTTTAACGAACGCCGTGTCGCGCAAAGAAGATTCGCCGCGTATGCCGTGTTCGACGTTCAGTGCGACGGCTTTTATGTTAAAACGCTTGCAAAAGTTCGCAGTAAAATGCAGCAGCGCCATAGAATCCGCGCCGCCGCTAACCGCAACGGCAACCGTCTTGCCGTATAAGTTTTTACTGATTTCGGCGTTCATAAATATATTGTATCATAACGTTAATAAAAAATTCAAGCACTGAATATGCTATTTTACGGATAAAAACCGATTTTTTATATTAAAGCGCATTTTTACAACAAAAAACATATGAAAAAATACGGAATAATCATTGACAAAACCGAAATTATGTTATATTATATAAAAGCATCTTTTGAAAGAGTGCTTTCGGGGGGTGCGGTATCGCGGGGTGGAGCAGTTCGGTAGCTCGTCGGGCTCATAACCCGAAGGTCAGGAGGTTCAAATCCCCTCCCCGCAACCAAGTGAGACCGAGTTGAACTGTTTGTGGTTTAGCTCGGTTTTTTCTAACGATTTTGCGGTTTTAAAATAAAAAGAAATTTCTTCAAAAA
>CAMORY010000123.1 GCA_946624395.1 uncultured Clostridia bacterium
ACCTTTGCACCCTTCCGCTCGCGTCGCCATACATAAGGTTTTCAACTTCCTTGACGCTGACCAGATTATAATCGCCCTCAATAGAGTGCTTTAAGCAACTTGCCGCCGCAGCAAACTCTATCGCTTTTTGCGGCTCGTATCCGCTGATAAGCGAGTAAATAAGCCCTGCACCGAAACTGTCTCCGCCGCCCACTCTGTCAACTATATGTATTGCGTATTTCTTTGAAAACACAGCATTACCGTCGGTATAAAGCATGCCCGACCAATTATTGTCACTTGCGGAAAGACTTTCACGGAGAGTTATAGCAACGCCCTTAAAACCGAATTTCTCGGTCAATTTCTTCGCAACCGAGATATACCCGTTTCTGTCGAGTTTGCCCGTGTTTATATCAGTATTGTCCGCTTCAATTCCGAAAACATCTTTTGCGTCCTCTTCGTTAGCAATACAGTAATCGACGTATTTGCACACTTCGCTCATAACTTCGCCTGCTTTTTCTCTCGTCCACAGTTTTTTACGGAAGTTAAGATCGCAAGAAACCGTAACGCCCTTTTCCTTTGCGCATTTAACCGCTTGCAAGGTTATTTTCGCCATATTGTCCGATAAAGCCGGCGTTATACCCGTAACGTGAAACCAAGTTGCGTCCTTAAATATTTTCGCCCAATTAAAGTCCGACATCTTTGCCTGTGCGATAGCGCTGCCCGCTCTATCGTAGATAACTTTGCTCGGACGTTGGCTTGCGCCCTTTTCGCAATAGAACAGCCCGAGTCTGTCGCCGCCTTTTACTATGTATTTCGTGCCTACGCCGTATTTCCTTACCATATTGACGGCCGCTTGTCCTATTTCGGTATCGGGAACTTTTGTAACGTATTCCGTCTCCACACCGTAATTTGAAAGAGAAACGGCGACGTTTGACTCCGCACCCGTATAATTCACGCAAAAATTATCCGCTTGTATAAACCTCTCGTAACCGACGGGGTTCAATCTCAACATTATCTCTCCGAACGTAACAACTTTCATTCTTGTATCTCCTTTATGAATTTTTTCGCTGCTTCGGTTATTGAAGCGTAATCTCCCGTCTTATAACCGTTTACGAGTTCGCCGCCTACTCCGCAGGCAAATACTCCCGCCTTTATCCATTCTTTTATGGTGGTAAGGTTTACTCCGCCCGTCGGCATTATCTCTATCGTCGGGAACGGTCCTCTAAGGTCTTTTACAATCGAGGGCTTAAAGTTGTTCGCCGGGAATAATTTCACGACGTCAACGCCCGCTTCCATTGCCGTTATCGCTTCGGTCGGCGTGTTCACTCCGCAAAAATACGGAACGGCGTATCTGTTGCATATCTTCGCCACACCTTCGTTAAACGACGGGCTGACTATAAACCTCGCCCCCGAAAGCATCGCTATCCTTGCGGTTTCGCTATCTAAAACCGTTCCCGCCCCGACAATTACGCTTTCGCCGTACTTCTTACTCAATCTCTCAAGCATAGTATGTGCGTAAGGAATTGTAAACGTCATTTCTATCACGTTTATACCGCCCTCTTTCAAAGCGTCGAAACACTTCTCCGCCTTTTCCGCATCGTCTACTCTAACGATCGCAACAATTTTGTTTTCTCCGATTTTCTTTAACGTTTCGTATTTTTTTAACATTTTAAATCTCCTCGTATTATATTTGAACTCCATTGAGTTCCGTCATTGATTTTTTCTGTTACGAAAAACGCCGTTATATCTTTTTCTATTTCAACCGCTTTGCCGTTTGAAATAAGCATTTCCGCCCAATCCTGCGTTTCAGTCGCAACGACGTCATCTTTTGTGTAATAAAGTTTTAATTCCGACTTTTCGTCAAACGCCTTAACGGTCAATTTACCGTCTTTAAACGTAACGCTCGGCTTTGGGACGTCTTTCCCGTCCGCTATCCTCTTAAAAAATTCAACGCTTTCCAGTTGCTCGAAGCCTATGAAATTTCCGTGCGGAAAATTCTTTCTAAGCCCGAAATATACGGGCGCTTTTATGCTTTCGGCAGTCCGCCTGCGGTTTTCCATTTTAAACGCTATATCGTCCGCTCCCGCCGTAAAAAACACGGAGCGCTTTATATCCTTTAAATAGTTCTTCGGTTCTATATTGTCATTCCAAAGTTCTCTGTCGCTTTCCGAAAGATTTTCAAGCCTTTTCTTGCCCCACTCGCTTTCGGAGATATACGCCGAAGAATAGATTACGGACGAAGCCTTTATCCTTTCGTCAACGGCAGACAACATAAGTTGCAAAAATCCGCCCCAAGAAAGACCGCAAGAAAAGATATTGTTTTTATCCACGCAATCGAGAGAAAGCAAAACGTCTATCGCCCTCATTGCCGACAAAACCGAGAAATACGCCCAATTGTTTTCGTCGTGAAGATCTTCTATCGCCCCGTAGCCCGCTTTTCCGCCGTCGGGATTTACACGCTGTCTGTCGTTTATGCTGTAAGCGTATTTGCCGTTGAAGTCGGGACAAATGGTAACAAAACCTCTGTCAGCCCAAAGACGCGCCATTTCATAAAAGGCTCCGCCATTGCCGCCGTGTATAAGCAATACTGCCGGATAACCTTTTACGGGTTTTTCCGTTTTAGGGTAACCGATAAATGCAAACACCTTTTTTTGAGCAGAAACGGTAGGCACGTCGTAAAATACGGCTCGCATGTCGCTATACATTTCTCCCCACCATTTATCTTCGGTAGTTACGGAAGAAATGCCTTTTCTATTTTCGGAAATATATTCTTTCAGATTTTTCATATCAGCCTTTCCAATTTGTGTCGAACTCAACTTTTATCGTTTCGCCGAGTTTATTTACTTTCAACGTCTTTCTATAAGAATTTATATCTCTCTCTTTAATTTTTTCGGCATCGCCGGCAATTTTACATGCCTCTATAGCCGGCATTCTTCTCGCAGTGTGGTTAGCGTTCCAGACGAGAAGTTTCGTCGCTCCAGCCGCGTAAAGTTGCTCCGCTCTTTCGAGATAATATTCATAAGGTCTTGACTCCCAAGGCATAGCCGCATAAAACTCTACGCCGTATTTTTCTTTTATCTTTAAGAAGTCTTTTACGTTGTCGACGACGTATTCTTTTGCGTCCCCGTAATAACGCTTGACCAAAACATATTTTTTCTCTTTTTCTTTATATTTATCTAAATCTATCAGTCCGTCGTCTGCAAGAACGTCGCTTAAATCTTCAAAATAAGTCATAAGCCCTTGCGAAACGCTGTTAATAAGCCCTTCTTTCGCCCAAGTTTCAACGTCGTAGCCGAAGTTTTTACTGCTTTCAAGGTCATACCAAACGATAGCGTTTATAAGATACGGTTTATGATTTTCTCTTTCAGCCTTTTCCTTTAATGCGGCTTTTAATTCTCTCATAAACTGCGTCATATACGAACACAAAACGCCGTGCA
>CAMORY010000124.1 GCA_946624395.1 uncultured Clostridia bacterium
AACTTAAACTCGATTACAACAATATGATGGCGGAATTTATCGGAGAAAAAGAAGGGTTTACCGATAAGGAATTAAAAGCCGCTAAAAACCTTGCGGAAGCGGCGCATAAAAACGTTGCCGAAAACAGGGGAACTGGTATGATGGGTTGGACGGAACTTCCTTTTAATCAGCGTGAAATCGTCGAAGATATTATTTCGACCGCGAAAGATATCCGTAAAAAATTCGATAATTTCGTGGTTTTGGGTATCGGCGGTTCGGCGTTAGGGCCTACTGCGGTATTTCAGGCACTGTGCCATTTAAGACACAACGAATTACCAAAAAAGGCGAGAAAAGCGCCTAAACTTTACGTAGAAGACAACGTCGACCCCGAACGTATGGCGTCGCTTCTCGGAGTTCTGGATTTGGAAAAGACGGTATTCAACGTTATTACAAAGAGCGGCGCTACAAGCGAAACGATGTCGCAGTACCTTATCATAATGAAAATTCTTAAGGATAAATTCGGCGATAAGGCTAAAGAACATATGATAGCGACGACTTCCGCAAATAAAGGCAACCTTATTAAAATCGCCAAAGCCGAAGGTCTTAAAACCTTTTATATTCCCGACGGCGTAGGCGGGCGGTTTTCCGAACTTTGCCCCGTTGGGCTGTTGCCCGCGGCGGTGCTCGGCATAGATATTAAAGCCATGCTTAAAGGTGCGGCTTATATGGATAAAATCTGTAAGTCTAAAGATATCAAAAAGAACCCCGCACTTATTTCGGCGCTTTTGGAATATCTGTCAATGAAAAAAGGCAAAAACATCTCGGTTATGATGCCTTATGCGGACAGCCTTAAATACGTTGCCGACTGGTATTGCCAACTTTGGGGTGAAAGTCTTGGTAAAGCCGTAGATAAAGACGGAAACACCGTTTACGCGGGGCAGACGCCCGTTAAATCTTTGGGGGTTACCGACCAGCACTCGCAGATACAGTTGTACCGCGAAGGTCCTTTCGATAAGGTTATAACCTTTATCGCCGTGGAAAAATTCCGTGCGGAAGTGGAAATAAGCGAAGGGTGCAAAGAATTCCCCGACGTTTCCTTCCTTTGCGGGCATACGATGTCCGAACTTATAAATTCCGAACGCAAAGCGACAGAATACGCTTTGACTACGGCTCACAGATTAAATTATACGATTACTTTGCCCGAAGTGAACGCGTTTACTATCGGCGAACTTTTATATATGTTCGAACTCGAAACCGCATACGCGGGCGCTATGCTTAACGTAGACACCTTTAATCAACCGGGGGTAGAAGGCGGCAAGAACGCGACGTACGCGCTTTTCGGAAGAAAAGGCTACGAAAAGACCAAAGAAGAAATGGAAAACGCACCCAAGAAAAAATCGGAGTATATCTGCTGAAAAATGCAACGAAACGCTTGTACGAAAATTTCATCCGACGATTTGCCGCTCTATTTATTCCATCAAGGCACTAATTATACCGCCTATGATTTTATGGGCGCGCATTTTGCGTGCGTGAACGGTAAAAACGGAGTAATCTTCCGCGTTTGGGCGCCGCGAGCGGACGGTGTGTCCGTCGTCGGCGATTTTAACGGCTGGAACGCTGACGCTTCGCCTATGAACCGCATAAGCGACGGCGGCACGTACGAACTGTTTATCGAAAATCTTAAAGAATACGACGCGTACAAGTTTGCGGTAAAGCATAACGGCAAAACGGTGTTTAAGGCAGACCCGTATGCGTTCCACGCGGAAACTTCGCCCGCGACCGCTTCTAAAATCTATTCTTTGGACGGCTATATTTGGGGCGACGGGGAGTATATGGCAAAAAGGCTGCCGCCGTACAATCGCCCCGTAAACATTTACGAAGTAAACCTTGCGTCGTGGAAACGGCACGACGACGGGAATTATTATACTTACCGCGAATACGCGAAAGAACTTGTCGATTACGTCGTTTCTATGGGTTATACGCACATAGAACTTATGCCTATAACCGAATATCCGTTCGACGGTTCGTGGGGGTATCAGCAGACGGGGTATTTTGCGATAAGTTCCCGTTTCGGTACGCCGAAAGACTTTATGTTTTTCGTCGACGAGTGCCACAAATGCGGAATTTCGGTCATAATCGACTGGGTTCCCGCGCATTTTCCGAAAGACGAACACGGACTTTTTGAATTCGACGGTACGCCGTGTTATGAAAATCAGGGGCTTGACCGTCAGGAACACAAGAACTGGGGCACGCGCATTTTCGACTGGGGCAGAAACGAAGTGCAGAGTTTTCTGATTTCAGACGCCGTGTTCCTGTTCGATAAATTCCATATAGACGGGTTGCGCGTAGACGCGGTTGCTTCTATGCTGTATCTCGATTACGACAGAAAAGCGGGCGAGTGGATACCTAACGAAAACGGCGGCAATCAGAATTTGCAGGCAATAGCGTTTTTGCAGAAGTTGAACTCGGTAATTTTCGAGAGATTTCCGAAAGCGCTTATGATAGCGGAAGAATCCACCGCTTTCCCGCTGATTACCAAACCCGTGGATATAGGCGGGCTTGGCTTTAATTTCAAGTGGAATATGGGCTGGATGAACGA
>CAMORY010000125.1 GCA_946624395.1 uncultured Clostridia bacterium
AAGACAGTAGGTTTTTAATCGTCTTAATTTTTAAGGCGAACCCACCGAGGCGGATATATAAGGCGATACTTAAACGCCCTTCTTCCGTTTCGGTAAGAAGGGCGTTTTCAAAATTCACAAGGAGGTAATAAGATGTCGGCAAATTTAGAAGCGAAAAAACAGGTAGTAGAAGAAATAAAAGAAAAAATTCAGAACTCGAAATCGGTCGTTTTCGTTGCGTCCAAGGGCTTGTCCGTTGCGGACGATACCGAACTTCGTAAAGAATTCAGGGCAAAGAACGTCGAATATAAGGTTTTGAAGAACACGCTTATCCGTCGCGCTTTTAACGACCTTGGCATCACGGATTTCGACGAAGATTTAAACGGTCCTACAACGGTTGCGTTCGGACTTGATGAAACCTCGGCGGCAAAAATCGTGATTGACGCGGTCAAAAAGTACGAAGATAAAATTTCGGTAAAATGCGCGTACGTGGACGGCGGTAAGGTAGACGTAAAGGGCGTAAAAGCACTCGCGTCAATGCCTTCGAAAGAAGAACTCGTTGCAAAAATGCTCGGTTCTTTGCAAGCGCCTATATCGAACTTCGTGGGTGTGCTTTCCGCAATTCCCAGGGGTCTCGTTATTGCGCTTAACGCTATTGCGGAAAAGAAAGCGCAGTAGTTAAAAAGGGGTAGCCCTAAAACTGAAAATAATAAAAAATAAAAAAAATAATTTCAAAAAAATTCGGAGGAAATTAAAAATGGCAGACATTCAGAAACTTTTAGAAGAAGTAAAGGGTATGACGGTTTTGGAACTTAACGAACTCGTTAAGGCTTTGGAAGAAGAATTCGGCGTAAGCGCGGCGGCTCCCGTAGCGGTTGCGGCTGCTCCTGCGGCTGGCGCGGCTGCTGCTCCCGCAGAAGAAGAAAAGACCGAATTCAAGGTTTCCATCAAAGAAATCGGCGACAAGAAAATCGACGTTATCAAAGCGGTAAGGGAATTCACCACTTTGGGACTTGGCGAAGCGAAAGCGCTTGTTGAAGCGAAGGGCGTAATCAAAGAAAACGCTACGAAAGAAGAAGCGGACAAGATGATCGCGCGCTTTAAAGAAGCGGGTGCTACCGTTGTTGCCGAATAATTTTTAGGCTGACATCAGAAATTTTAAGCGGCTGGCGAAAGTTTTCGCCAGCCGCTTAAGTTTATTTTTCGACAGCAGAACACCTTTTTATTTGTAAAATGCGCTAGTTTTATTGACTTTTTTATAAAATATTAGTACAATAAAACCATATCAACCGTATCGTTGGAGAGATTATGAAAAAACTTTTTAAATTAGCGGTTAATTTTATGGCGTTAGCGCTTATGGCTGTTTGCGCGTTCTCTTTTTCCGCGTGTGAAGACATCAAAAAAGTCGAACTGAAATTAAGTCTGTATAACTATTCCGATAGCACGTTCTATGCGGAAGACGACGTTAAGTTTTCCGTAGAACTTTACCGCCATCTTGCGCCGAAAACCGTCGACAAGGTTTTAGAACACGTTAAAGCGGGGTATTACGATAACGCGATTTTCTATAAGGAAACGGGCTATTCTTCGCAGATTATGATGGGCGACCTTAAATTCGAAGACGGCGAACTTAAGCAAAACTTAATAAACGGCAAATTTCCGTCTGAAATTTACGGCGAGTTTGAAGCGAACGGCACGACGGGTTCTAACCTTGTGAACGAAAAGGGTTATATAGGTATCTGGCGCAGTTATTATGCGTCGGACGCAAGTTATAAAACGAGTAGCGAAGCGAGAAACAGCGGCAGGGCGACCTGGTATATTCCTACGTCTTCGATAAGCGATTATAACGGCAATTTCTGCGTATTCGCGCAGTACGATACCGAAGATACGGCAAATGCTAAAGCGATAAGCGCGATTTCCGCGATTTTCTCAAACTTCGATTATTACACCGAATACGTTATTTACTATACGGGCGAATACGGTGAACTTGAATTTCACGCAGTGAAAAAATCCGACTGGGACGACGCAGACACGGGTTATGACGCAGACGCCAAGACTTATAACGGGGAGACGGTGTTCGAGGCGGAAGGCAACCAACTTGTATCTTATAATTACAAAACGGTAAGAATTCCGAATATGGTAAACGGCGAAATTACCGCCAAGGTAAAAAATATTTCCGTAAAATAATTATATATAAAAACTAACGGGGCTTGATTACAAGCCCCGTTTTTACGTGTTTTTCACGTCGATTATTTTACCGCCCGATATATCGAAAGTAAAATACTCCACCGAATACTTGCGTTCCGCAAGTTTATATATAAAACCTATTTCGTTTGGGTTTCTGAATACCGGCGGTGGGGTTATTCCTATGAATTCCCCGAAAAATCCGCCGAGTTTATCGGCGTTTTCCTTAACGTTTTCCGCAAGATAAAACTCAAAATCGCTCCCGCATAAAAACTCTTCGCAAAAGGCGTAGGGAATAAGGCTTTCGGGCAGTTTTTCTCTGTCAAAATTCTCGCTTGACTTTACTTTGCGGCTTTGTTCTTTTATAACGCCGTCGGATTGCGAATAAAAGTATTCGCGCGAAATTTCGTGCTTTGCAATATCTTTTAACCGTTCGGTACAGGTAAAGCCCGCGGGGGTTATGTTAAATTCGTCTATTTTAGTTGAAAGCAAAAGCGCGTTTTCCTTTATTCCGTACACGTTAAGGATTTTTTTGTCCGCGCAACCCATTACTGCGAAAATAAGATTAGAATTTAACCCTTCGCCGTGTGTAAACTCGGCAAATATGGGCGCAAAGGCAAGCGTTTCCGCAAAAAAGCCCGTCTGCG
>CAMORY010000126.1 GCA_946624395.1 uncultured Clostridia bacterium
GTTTTACTTAAGGATGATAAAACTTATCCGTATATAAAAATCGACTTAAAAAGCGTTTTCCCGACCTTTACTATAACGCGTAGGATAAAGCGCGACGGGGCAAAGTATTTCGGGCCGTTTATGGGCGGCATTAACGTGCACGAAACGCTGGAACTAGTAAATCTTTTATACGATTTGCGCCCGTGCGACAAGGTTTTATCGACGACAAAACCTATTAAACCCTGCCTTAACTATCACATTAAAAAATGCACCGCGCCGTGCGCTTTTTACGAAGACGAAAAGGCTTACGGCGAACGGGTAAAAGCCGCGGTTGCGTTTATGTCGGGCGATACGGGGGACGCGGAAAAGGTTTTAAAAGAAAAAATGCTTGCGGCGGCAAACGCCGAACAGTTTGAACTTGCGCTTCGGTACAAACAGGGGCTTAATTCGCTGGATAAAATAAAGTTGCGCCGCATAACGTCTTTAAACAAATTCTTAAGCGCGGATATAATAGCCTACCGCACGGACGGGATATATTCGGCAATAAATCTTTTAATAGTGCGCGGGGGGCGGATGCTTGGCAGTCGTAATTTTTCGTTTGAGAGTGCGGCGTTTTCCGCAGGAGAAGCGTTGTCGGAGTTTATTTTGCGCTACTACAAAAAAGGCGAAGAAATACCCGATGAAATAATAACCGCGGAAGAGATAGACGAAGACGCGTTGATTAGCGAATACTTTAAAAAAGAGTTTAATAAGTCGGTGCATATAATCTGCGCAAAGCAAGGCGTAAGACGTCAGCTTGCGGATATGGCGGCGGTAAACGCCGAAGAGCACCTATCCGTTGCCGTCGACAGAATAAAGCACAAAGACGATATGACGGTAAAGGCGTGTGAAGCGTTAAAGGAAAAGTTAAACCTTTCCAGATACCCCAAGCGTATGGAGTGCTACGATATTTCGCACATTTCCGGCACGGACAGGGTTGGTAGTATGGTGGTCTTTATCGACGGCGAACCTGCGCGGGACGAGTATCGCAGATTTAAAATCAAGACTTTTGAAGGGAACGACGACTTTAAAAGTTTGCAGGAAGTTTTAACTCGCCGTATAGAGCGGCTTAAAACCGACCCCGAAAAATTCCCAAAGCCCGATTTAATAATAATCGACGGCGGCAAGGGGCAACTGTCAAGCGTAAAAGAGATTTTTGAAGGTCAAGGCGTATCGGATATAGATTTAATATCGCTTGCTAAACGTGAAGAAGAGATTTTTTTACCCGAAAAATCAGAACCTATCGTACTTTCGCACCGCGATTACTGCTTAAAAATGCTACAGCGTATCCGCGACGAAGCGCACCGCTTTGCAATAACCTTTCACCGAACTTTACGCGGCAAGCGGTCTTTGTCTTCGGTACTTGACGGAGTAAAGGGCTTGGGCAAGGTAAAAGCGGCGGCGCTTATGGAAAAATTTCGCGACCTTTCGGGGATAATTAAAGCCACCAAAGAAGAGATGATGCAAGTTGACGGTATAGGTGAAAATATCGCCGACGAGATTATAAAAAAACTTACGGAAGAAGGACTTAAATGAAATACAAATTATTCGTAGCGGATTACGACGGCACTTTGGGCGGTTTCGAAGGTATAAACGAAGAAACGGTCAAAGCGATAAGAGAATACGAAAGTCGGGGCGGCAAGTTCGTCGTCTGTACGGGCAGGATGTTTAAAAACGTCCGCGCCATATGCGAGCATTACGGAATTGCGGACGTGGTCGTTTCTTATCAGGGTGCGCGCATTAACGACAGAAAAAGCGGTAATACTATATTTGCGGGGAAAATTCCGCAACCGCTTGCCGTGGAAGTTCTTAATTCGCTTAAAGGCGTACCCGTAAAGCCCGCCGTGCTTTCAGACACAGCGCTTTACTATTCGGAAAATTCCGAGTATATCGAAATGTATAAAAAAGCGAACATAGTGGAACTTGTATGCGTAAAAGACCTTGCGGCGGCGGTTGCCGCAGGTCAGTTCGACGCACTTAAGATAAACGTTATTTGCGAAGGTATAACTGTTAAAGAGTTTATGGAAAAATACGGCGTCGGATACGGTGATAAACTGATAGTCAACAGCGGAAGTCCGCACCTTGCGGAATTTGTAAACCCCGCTTGTAGTAAGGGCGCTTCGGTGCGCTTGCTTGCCGGCTATTACGGTGTCGGCTACGACGAGATTATCGCCGTGGGGGATTCCACAAACGATATGGAACTAATCGGCGGCGAGTGGCACGGCGTTGCGGTGGGCGATGGGGCGGAAGAACTTAAAAAAATCGCCGACGAAATAACCGTGCAGTATAAAGACCAGCCCGTAAAAGTACTTTTGGAAAAATACTGTCTTTAATTTTAGACGAAATATATACATAGGTTAAAATATGGAAGAGAAAAACGATAAGATAATTTCGGACAAGCTGTCCGAAGAAGTAAAGGCGCAGGAAAAAGAGACAAAAGTGCTGCCCGTGATAGCACTTCGCGGGAAAGTGCTTTTTCCAAACACGTTTTTGAATTTTGACGCAGGGCGTCCCATCTCGGTGGCGGCGGTAGAAGCCGCGCCGACTTACGGCAACCTGTTGTTTATAGCCACGCAGAAAAACGCGTTTATAGACGCGCCGAATAAAGGCGACATTTTTAACGTCGGCGTTATCGCGCGCATAAAACAGGTGGCAAGTATCAACGGTTCTGCGGTTAAAGTCGCCGTGGAAGCGCTGTCGCGCGCAAAAATCGTAAAATTCGTGCCCGCCAAGGGCTACTTTGCGGCGGAGATAAAAGAAGCGCCGTATATCGAAGGCACGGACGCGATTTTGACCGAAGCCTATTTCCGCGTCGCGCGGGACGCGTTTTCGGAATTCGTGCTTATTGATAAGCGTATTCAGAAAGACGCCGTTGCAACCATAATGAGTATAAATATTCCCGACAGGTTTATAGACAGCGCGCTGTCTATCGCGCCCATAAAGGAAGAATATACCCGCAATATCCTTGCCGAAGACTATACCGTGGAAAGGCTTAAACTGTTCAGCGACACTATGCGCAGAGAAACGGAGATATCTAAACTTGAAAAGAAAATCACGTCTTCGGTGCGTTCGAGTATAGACAAAAGCCAGAAAGAGTTTTATCTTCGCGAACAGATGAAAGCGATTCGCGACGAACTCGGCGACGGCGAAGACGATAGAGCGGGGTTAGAACGCAGAATAAAAGAAGCGAATTTGCCGCAGGAAATAGCGGATAAGGCATTAAAAGAACTTGCACGGCTTGATAAAATCAACCCGTCTTCGCCCGACTATTCGGTAATCCTTAACTATCTCGACTGGATTTTGGACTTGCCGTTTAATAAAAGCACGGTAGACCGCGACGACATAGCGGAAGCAAAGAAGATTTTGGATGCCGACCATTTCGGGCTGGAAAAGGTAAAGGAAAGAATAACCGAATATATCGCCGTGCTGCACCTAACGAAGCAGTTAAAAGGACCTATCCTGTGTTTCGTAGGTCCGCCCGGGGTGGGTAAAACTTCGGTCGCAACGTCGATTGCCCGCGCGCTTAACCGCAAATTCGTGCGTATGAGTTTGGGCGGCGTTAAGGACGAGGCGGAAATCCGCGGGCATAGAAAAACTTACGTTGGCGCAATGCCGGGGCGCATTATCTACGGGCTTAAAACCGCGGGAGTTAATAACCCCGTGTTCCTTTTGGACGAAATAGACAAACTCTCGTCCGATATTCACGGCGACCCCGCAAGCGCGCTTTTGGAAGTCCTTGACCCCGAACAGAATTCCACTTTCCGCGACAGGTTTTTGGAAGTGCCGTTCGATTTATCCAAGGTAATGTTTATAACTACGGCAAACACGGTGGACACTATTCCGTACCCGCTACTTGACCGCATGGAGATAATCGAACTCACGGGCTATACGCAGGAAGAAAAGCAGGAGATAGCAAAGCAGTACCTTATCCCCAAACAGATAAAAAACAACGGGCTTACAGATAAAAAAGTGGAGTTTACGGACGGCGCGGTGAAAGAGATTGTCGAAGGCTACACTATGGAAGCGGGCGTCCGCAATTTGGAACGGAACTTAAGCAGCGTTATCCGTAAAGTGGCGGCGCTTGTAGCCGAACACCCGCGCTTAAAGAAGCAGATAATAACCGAAGAAACGGTTAAAAACTATTTGGGCGCGAGAAAGTTTATTAAAGGCGAAACGCTTGACCGCAACGAAGTGGGCGCGTGCACGGGGCTTGCTTGGACTAGCGTCGGCGGCGTGATTTTGACGATAGAAGTAAGTTTATTACCTGGCAAGGGCGAAATCCTTTTGACGGGTAAACTCGGCGACGTTATGAAGGAAAGTGCCCGCGCCGCGATAAGTTATATTCACGCTAATGCCGAAAAGTACGGCATAGCGGAAGAAAAGTTTACGACGCGCGATATCCATATCCACGTTCCCGAAGGCGCAACGCCTAAAGACGGTCCGTCCGCGGGTATAACTATGGCGACGGCGATACTCTCTGCGTTTACCGATAAGGCGGTTAAAAAAGAAGTCGCTATGACGGGCGAAATAACGCTGCGCGGAAAGGTTCTGCCTATCGGCGGGCTTAAAGAAAAATCGCTTGCGGCGTATAGGGCTGGCATAAAGACGGTAATTATCCCCAAAGGCAACTTAAAAGACCTTGAAGATTTACCGAAAATCGTTAAAAAAGAGATAAAATTTATCACGGCGGATACCGTCGATACCGTATTTAAAAACGCCATAGATTTCGGCGTTAAAAGCGGTAAAAAGGGTAAATAATGGAAAATTTTACGGCTAAATTTATAACTTCCGTGGCTACGGGCGGGGCGTTTTATTCGGACGGTAGACCGATTATTGCCGTAAGCGGCAAATCGAACGTCGGTAAAAGTTCGTTAATAAATATGCTTGCAGCAAATAAAAAACTCGCTAAAACTTCGGCTGACCCCGGAAGAACGCGGCTTGTCAATTATTTTGATTTCGGCGCGTTCGTTTTAGCGGATTTACCGGGGTACGGCTTTGCAAAGGTGTCGAAGCAAGAAAAAGCAAAATGGGCAAGGCTTTTAGAAGAGTTTTTTGCGACGCAGAATATAACGCTTTTACTTTCTCTTGTCGATATTCGGCACGAACCAACTTCGGATGATAAGCAAATGATAGATTACTTGTATCATTACGCTATTCCGTTTGTGGCTGTGGCAACCAAAGCCGACAAACTGCCGAAGACGCGGGTAAAACCGCAACTGATGAGTATTGCGGCAAGCGTAATGGTCGGACTAGATAAGACGATCTGTTCTACTGCGGAAAAGGGCGTAGGCAAAAAAGAAATTTTCGCGGCGATAGAAACGGCGATAAAAAAGTAAATTAAAA
>CAMORY010000127.1 GCA_946624395.1 uncultured Clostridia bacterium
AAAAAAAGAACTCGGAGCGGCGAAGATTTCGCCGCTCCGAGTGTTTTTAAGTTTTCAGGAATCGAAAAAGTGTTTTCCGTCGTCCGTTAAAAGGCGGTCTGTTTTAGGATACTCGAAAATCTTCGGGTTGTCCGCGTTGTTTTCGAGATACTTAACGAACTCCGCCGCGTACCATTTCGCCATAGGCAAATCGTGCATAAGATACCGCCCGCAGTTTTCGGGCGTTGCGCCGGGAACGGCTTCGGTATCTTTTACCGCCCTGAACGCTTTAAGTATAAGCGGATATATAGCGCGGGCGGGGCGGGCGTTTTTAAGAATAAGATAAAACCCCGTAAGACACCCCATGGGTCCCCAGTAAATTATTTCGTCTTTCCACTCCGCGTCGTTGCGCAGCGTGGTGGCGACGATATGTTCTAAGGTGTGCATAGCCGCAACGTCGATTGCGGGTTCTACGTTCGGTCTTTTTAGGCGGATATCGTAGGTGGTTATCCGTTCTTTTCCGATTACGTCTTCGCGGCTTATGAAAATGCCCGGCACTATTGCCGTATGGTCTACTGCAAAACTTGGTATAAGGTCCATATGTTTTTTCCTTTTTTAAAGCCTTTTGTCCGTACTGCCGAAGCCGCCCGTGCGTTCGTTTTCACAGCAGTCGTCAACTGTTATTCCGAACGGCAAAAACACGCCCTGCGCAAAGGCTTTGCCTTTTTCGACGGTTAAGGCTTTTTCGCCGCAGTTGGTCATCTTAATAAAGATATGCCCTTCGTTATCGGCGTTAAAATAGTCGCTGTCGATAACCCCCACGGTGTTATCGAGGGTTAGGCGATACTTAAATCCTAACCCCGAACGGGGGAAAAGCATAAGCACCCAGCCTTCTTTTATTTCCGCCCGTATGCCCGTAGCGATTTTCACCGTTTCTTTCGGATTAAGGGTAAACGTTTCGGGTGCGAAAAAGTCGTACCCCGCGCTGCCCTTGGTCGCGCGTTTCGGCGGCGTTATGCCGTTATACGTTTCTTCCGTGCCCGACTTTAAATATTCGGTTTTACTTACTTTGTAAAATTTTGCTATTTTTTCCATATATTTATTGTACCATTTTCTTAAAAAACAATCAAGCGTTGTTGTTTATAATCTAAAACACCAAAAACAGCGTTAAAAGCGACAGGCTTAAAGAAACCGCCGCCACGCATATCCCGTAGAACGCGAATTTATAAAACGGCAGTTTTACGCCGTACCCCGAAAGTATCTTATTCCACATTATTCCCGCAAGCGCGCCGACGGGGGTTATGAACGCGCCGATATTCGTGCCGATTATCGCCCCGTAAGTTGCGGAAAGGCTGTTGCCCGCGATTATCTTTTCGGTTATTACCGAAGTCGGGATATTATTTAAAAGGTTTGAAAGCCCCGCGGACAAAAACCCGAAAGTGAACCCGTCCGTGTTTTCGCCATTTATAAGGGCGGAAGAAATTGCGTCGGTAGCGCCGCTCTTTTGCAATGCCAACACTATTATAAACATAGATATAATAAACGGAACGAGTTCCCAAGGCGTCTTTTTTACCGCGCTCCACGTACGGATTAGCCCTTCGCCGTTAAAAATCCCGTAAACGGAATTAAACAGCAGCGTTCCCGCCGCGAAAATCACCGTTAAAACCCACATTTCCACGCCTATTGTATCCGCCAGCGCGAGAGAAATTATGCACGCGGTAAGCGCCGTAAGCGCGGCTATCATAGACGGCAGGTTTATTCGTACGGGCGCGGATTTTTCCGCTTGCGTTTCGGGCGCGGGAGCGGAAGGCGCTAAAAGCGATTTTCTGAAGATAATAAGCAGAACTATAAGCGCGGAAACGCCAGCCGCTAAAGCGGGCAACGCCATTACCTTAAAGTACGCGGTAAACGATATGCCCGCGCTTTGGGCAAGGTAAACGTTCGTGGGGTTTCCGACAATCAGCGCCATACTCCAGGTGTTTGCGGCGACGAATTCGCCCACTAAAAACGGCAGGGGTGAAAATCCCGCTTTTTTGCAGAAAATGCATATAATAGGAGTAAACGTTAAAATAACTATATCGTTTGACGTAAACACGGTAAGCAGGGAAACGACGGCGTATAGAATTATAAACAGCCGCAGTTTGCCTTTTTTACCGAACTTAAACACCTTTTCGGCGACGAGATGGAAAAAACCCGAATCCCCTAACGATACGGAAATCATAGTCATAGCCAAAAACAGCGCCAAAATTTTAAGGGGATTTACCTGTGTGTCGGCGGTAAGACCTTCTACGGTGTCCGCCACGGAAAGTCCGCCGAACAGCAGTTCCGCCGCCGCGCCGATAATGCATACGATAACGTAAAGTCCGACCTTTATCTTTCCGAAAGAAAGGTAAGGCTTAAACAGAACGGATATAATCATTACAAGCGCCGAAAGGGCGGCGATAAACACCGAAGCGGACATAACGTTTAATATTGTAGCACCAAATTACGGCGAAAGCAACAAAAAGATTAAGCAAGGCAGGCGTTGACAAAGAAAACGAAAAACATATATAATATATATAACGAACGTAAAGGACATAAAAGGAGATTGTAATGAGAATTTGCATATTCGGCGCAGCAAGCGATAAAATAGATAAAAAATACATTGACGACTGTTATAATCTGGCGAAGGAGTTGGCGCTTCGCGGGCACGATTTGGTGTTCGGCGCGGGCGGCGAAGGGCTTATGGGCGCGGCGGCGCGCGGGTTTAAGGAAAACGGCGGGAAAGTTCACGGCGTTATTCCGTACTTTTTCGAAGAGAACGGGTACGAAGCGATTTTTAAGGGTTGCGACGAACTTACCCGTACGGAAACCATGGCGGAAAGAAAGCGGGTTATGGAAGACGCGGCGGACGCGTTCATCATAGTTCCCGGCGGTATAGGCACTTTAGAAGAGTTTTTCGAGGTGTTGACGTTAAAGCAGTTGGGGCGGCACAAAAAAGCGATAGCGATATATAACTCCTGCGGATATTACACGCATTTCGACAC
>CAMORY010000128.1 GCA_946624395.1 uncultured Clostridia bacterium
ATTCCGTCGAACTTGCCGAAAAGGTTAAACGCGGTATGACTGACAACGCCTTGAAAGCGAAAACAAACGGAGTTCGCGCGCCGTTCGGATATTACGTTGACGAGAGCGACCATTATCAGATAGACGAAAAGTTAGCCCCTGTCGTGCGAGAAATCTTTACTCTTTACGTTGACGGTAAAAGTGCGAAAGAAATCAAAGAGATAATGAATTCCCGCGGCATAACCAACCGCAATTACCCGTTTACCTATAACACCGTATTCCGCATTTTGACGAACAGAAAATATATCGGCGAATATAAATTCGGAGACGTTATAATCCCCGACGGTATTCCCGCGATAATCGACTTAGAAACATTTGATAAGGTTCAATCGAGAATGAAAAACAACAAGCGCGCGCCGGCAATGCACAGGTCGGAAGACGATTATCTTTTAACGACTAAACTTTTTTGCGGAAAGTGCGGCGCATTGATGACGGGCGAAATCGGAACAAGCAGAACGAAAACGCAATACCGCTATTATAGATGCAATCGTTCAAGAAACAAAGAGTGCGACAAGAAAACAGTCAGAAAAGATTGGCTCGAAAATCAAGTTATAGACTGCATTTTGGACATTTTGAAAGACGACAAACTTTTGGACGAACTTGCGGAAAGAATTTACGAAATGCAATCGGAAGAAAGTTTTGCGTTAAAGTCTTTACAAAATCAACTCGACGAAATCAAACGCAAATTAAAGAACATTGTCGATGCGATCGAAAACGGCGTTTATTCCGATACGACGAAACAACGGCTTGACGAGTTGGAAAGTCAAAAGAAAGAAATCGAATCACAGATAAACGACGAACAACTTTCTCACCCGATAATCCCGCAAGCGCAAATATTGTTTACTTTACATAATTATCGGACGATAGACACTTCCACAAAGGAAGGGAAACAAAGACTTATAGACGGTTTCGTTAATTCGATTTATCTCTATGACGACCGCTTTGTGATAACGTTTAACTACAAATCGCAAGCAAAAACCGTAAGTTTTGAAGAAATAGAGAGTTCGCCTTTAACATCGAAGGCTTCACCAAAATAAAAGACAGGTTTTGCGCCTGTCTTTTATTTTTAGTATAAATTAAAAATTAGGGTTTTTATTTTTGGAAAAAACACAGCCGCAATAGTTCTGGCGATATAATCCGTATTCGCCTGAAAGCTCTATCGACCTTTGATACCCGCCGCGCTTTTTAAAGTCCGAAGGCAACCATTTTACACCCGTTTCCGCAGACACTCTCGCGCCTATCTCGTTTAAAAGCGCGGCGTTTTTTAACGGGCTTAAAGTAAGCGTAGTCGCAAAATACCCGTACCCCTTTTCTTTAGCCTTTTCCGCAGTCTTTTTAAGCCGCAAATAAAAGCACCTTTCGCACCTTGCGCCGCCTTCGGGCGCGTCTTCAAATCCTTTTGCCGCCGCATAAAACTCTTCGGGATTAAAAGTTTCGGCTATCAATTTTACACCGAACGTTTTGCAAAGCCTATCCTGCTCTTTTAAGCGTTTTTCGTACTCGTAAGTACCGTCTATATTCGGATTATAATAATATACCGTTATATCGAAAAAGTCCTTTATCCGCTCTAAACACGCGGAAGAACAGGGCGCGCAACAAGCGTGCAGTAAAAGTGTGGGTTTTTCGCCCGTCTTTTTATATGCGGAAAGGATTTTCTCCATTTCCCTATCGTAATTTACGTTATTCAATTTCGCACCTTTCTATTGCGCCGCCGTTTTTACTTATTATATACGCTTTACCGCCCGAAGAAAGCGAGCGCTCTATCAGACCGTTTTTAAATACTATAGCGGCGTCGTTTTCCACCGCGAACGCTTTAGTAAAACCGCTTTTTAAAAAAGTTTCCGTAAAATCCTTTTCCCGTTCGTCAAAGTGCGGCGTGATGAGCCCTTCTATCAGCCCCAAGCCTTTATGCAGACTGTATTCGGCGCTCGTTCCACGCATTATCTCGTAATCGGTATACATATCCGAAAACCAGCAAATAGCGCCTGCGGAAAGCCCGCAAATTATTTTGCCGCTGTTATACGCGTCGATAAGCAGTTTATCAACGCCTTTTTTCTTCCACAAGTCAAGCATAAACACCGTATCGCCGCCGCCCACGTAGATGCAATCCGCCGCGTCGATTTTATCCGTAATTTTTTGCATATCCATTTCGCCGTACACTAAAAGCCCGACTTCGGCTTTTATATCGAAAACGGACGTATACGTTTTACGGAAACTGTTAAAATACGGCATACTATCGTGCGAAGCCGTACCGAAAAAGAGAGCGTTCGCGCGTTTTTCGCCCGCGTGAACTTTAGCAAGAGCAGCAATATATTCGTCTATTTTAAGGGTGGTTTTATTCTTTATTTCGCCGCCGCCTATCGCTATCAGGTATTTATCCATTGTGCCTTTGTCCCGTCCCGTATTTTATACAAAAGGGTAAGCCGCGCTTACCCTGAAATTTCTTTTAGTTTTATTGGTTTATTATCGCTTTGGCGTTTTCCGTAAACAGTTTGTCCGCTGTTTCCCGCCCGAATTTTTTAACCACAACGTTATACGCTTTAAGCATATAATTACGTCTTTTGAAATGCACGTCGCTTGCCACGAAATCAACAAGCCCCGCTTTAACCAGCGCCGTCGCTTTCTTTTTATAAGCGCCGAACTTGTGGCAAAGAGAACTTGCGTTTATCTGAATAAGCCCGCCGAGTTCTCTTATTTCTTTCGCCGCTGCGATATCGGCGTAAAAATAACGTTCTATATGCGCGACTATCGGAATAAATCCTGCGCTGACAAAAGTATAGACCGCTTCTGCGATATCCCGTTCCTGTCTTGTCGAAAACTCTAACAAAACGTACTTGCCGCCGTTCATTGTGAAAAGTTTGCCGCTTTTTATCGCGTTTACTATCCCGTCGAAAACAAAAATTTCCTGACCGAGATACAGATTAACCGCTATACCCTTATCGTTTACCGTTTGTTTCAATAAAGCAAATTGCTTTTCTATCTTTTCTCTTTTCGGTAAATATTCGGCACGGTAGTGCGGCGTAAGCACTATATCGGTAATGCCCTGTCTGTACTCTTCTCTTATAAGCGCCAACGACTGGTCGATATCCGCGCACCCGTCGTCTACTGCGGGAAGTATGTGCGAGTGTATGTCAATCATATTTCCCCCTTGACCCGCTTGAATTTCCCGTTATTTCTCCGCCTTTTCGGCGTTGTTTTCAGTCTGCTCTTCTTCGTCAGGCTCTTCAATAGCCGCGGGAGCGTCGCCGTACGCGGCGTCGTAATACTTGCCGTAATATCCGCCGTAGCCGTACCCGTAGCCGTAGCGCGCGTCTTTCTTTTTGTCGTACATGGTAAACAAAGTACCCACGACAGTTATATCGTTTTTGCGAAGTTCTTTAACCGCTTCAGACACCTGCGCTCTCGTCGTTCTGCCGTAAGCAACTAAAAATAACGCTCCGTCGCTGACTTTGGAAATGTGAATATAGTCCGAAACCTGAAGCACCGGCGCGCAATCCAAAAGAATAAAATCGTATTCTGCTTTTAAAGATGCTATCAGGTCTTTAAACTTGTCCGAAACCAGAATAAGCGCAGGGTTATGAATTTCAGCGCCGCGGGTAATCAAATCTACGTTTTTATACGACGTGTGTTTAATAAGTTCTTCCCGTGAAAGGCTGCCCATCATATATTCCGCAATACCGTTTTCCTTG
>CAMORY010000129.1 GCA_946624395.1 uncultured Clostridia bacterium
CAAAGTGGACTTGCGTTTCGGAAAGCGCCCCTGTAGAAACTAACGGCTACAACATACGGTTTACCGTGTATAAAAATTCCGACGTACAAGAGTTTTAAAATATTTTAATAAGCCAAGGACGCCTGCGCAAACTGCGCAGGCGTCCTTGCTATTTATAAAACTAAATATCTATCAATCGGTATTCTTCTATTATCGCGTCGCTGTTGCAACAATTTTTTTCGTAAAATCTGTCATCTTCCGATAAAACTTCTTTTAATAACCGATTTATATCTTTTGCGGCGTGAATTATAGCGTCTATCTGAATATCCCCGTTTTTTACGTAGTAGTCGTATAAGGGTTTTAAGGGCTTGTACCAGTAAAAAGTGCCTTTACCGAATAAATCGTATAAGGCAAACCAACCGTTTTCTCCGTTATCTTCTTTGCAATTACTGCAAAAGCCGTAAACCGCGCCGAGAATAAAAGATTTTATCTTCTCGATTTCCTGTGGCGAAAGTTTTGCGGATATGCTTTGTGTTTTATTACAGTTTTTAATCATAACAGCCGAGTGCTTTGCGGTTTCAAAATAAAAAGTGCGGCAACCGAAATCGCCGCACCGCAAAACGCAAATTCCGATTTGTCGCTCAACAAAACCAAAGTACCTATTATTCATATTAACTTCGTAGAATTTGCGTATTTGCAAATACTTAGAAATTAATATGAATTTTTTAAAAGGGTACATTATCCCTTAAAAAAGAAAAAAAGGTACTTCTCCTATTCAGTTTTGTTGAGCAAGGATATATTACCATATATTCTTAAACTTGTCAAGAGCCGTAAAGTTTTATTACGGCGTTTTTTATTTTTTTCCGTCATAAACCTATTGCAAATAGTTTTCGCGGCGTTATAATGCGGTTGAATTTCGGGGGAGATATGCGGGAAATTATAGAGCGCGTGCTTGAAATAGAGAAAGAGCAAAAAAGGCGTACGACAAATAATTATCTCGCGATATATAACGCGGGCGAGAAAAAACATTTAAAACAACTTGCCTTTCACAAGTGCCGAAAGAAAAACCGCTGGGTGTTCGGGGGAAACAGGAGCGGCAAGACCGAGTGCGGGGCTGTGGAAACGGTGTATATGGCGCGGGGTATTCACCCCTACCGCGAAAACAGAAAAAACACGTTCGGGTGGGTGGTATCCCTATCTACGCAGGTGCAAAGGGACGTGGCGCAAGCCAAAATCCTGCACTATCTTAACCCGTCCTGGATTGCGGATATAACTATGCTTTCGGGCAAAAAGGAAAGCCCCGCATACGGCGTTATAGACCAGATTATGGTAAAAAACGTGTTCGGCGGCATTTCCGTTATAGGCTTTAAATCCTGCGACCAGGGCAGGGAAAAGTTTCAGGGGAGTTCCTTGGACTACGTATGGTTTGACGAAGAACCGCCAAAAGACGTATACGAAGAGTGCCGTATGCGCGTTTTAGATAAAAACGGCGATATTTTCGGCACGATGACGCCGCTAAAGGGGCTTACGTTCGTATACGAAGATATTTATTTAAACCCCAACAATTCGCCGGATATCTGGTGCGAGTTTATGGAGTGGGCGGATAACCCGTACCTTCCGCAAGCGGAAATCGACGCGCTTAACTTAACCCTTTCAAAAGAGCAGTTGGAAACGCGAAGATACGGGCGCTTTAAAGCAAACGGCGGGCTTGTATATTCCGAGTTTGACGAGAATATTCACGTAATAGAACCGTTTAACGTGCCGCACGAGTGGTACGATAATATTTCCATAGCCCCGGGGCTTAAAACCCCGCTTTCCTGCCACTTTTACGCGGTGGATTACGACGGCACGGTTTACGTTATAGCCGAGCATTTCGAAGCGGAAAGAACGGTCGACTATCACGCGCAAAAAATAAAGGAAATATGCGCGCGTTTAGGCTGGCAGAAGGACGGCAACGGGAAAATCCGCGCGCTTATAGATTCTGCGGCGAACCAGCAGACGTTATCTTCGGTAAAGAGCGTTAGCGAGTTGTTTTACGAACAGGGTATAAACGTTAATCCCAACGTGAACAAGGATTTATTCAGCGGTATTCAGCGGGTAAAGCAGTATCTTCGCCCCGCTTGCGGCAAGCCGAGGCTTTATATATTTTCCACCTGCGTAAACCTTATACGGGAACTTAAAAGTTATCGTTGGGGGGACGCGGACGCGCCTAAAAAAATCGACGACCACGCTTTGGACGAACTCCGATACTACGTAATGACCAAGCCCGAAAGTGCTTCCCCCAAAAGAGAAAAAACGCTTATAGAGAAAGACAAGGAGCGACTTTTCAGGAAGATTTTAAATGAGAGACGGAAATAAAAAGGGAAACGGCGAAGATATAAACTCGGCGTTATTAAAAAAGGCGCTGGGCTTTGACGCCAAAGAGATTGTGGAAGAATACGCGTCGGACGACGACGGCGAAATAAGGCTTTCCAAAAAGAAAATAACGATAAAGAGCGTACCGCCTGACTTTGCGGCGCTGAAGATGCTTTTGGAACTTAAAACGCCGCTTTCCGAGTACACCGACGACGAACTTGAAGAAGAGAAACAAAGATTACTTGAAGTTATTTGCCAAAACGAAAAAAAGAAAAAGGAGAAAACAAATTGCAGAAAGAAAAAAGAACCGTAAAAAAGAACAGGGAAAAGTTTTACGAAGAACTTGTTAAAAGCGTGGAAACCGACTTTGAAAACCGCAGAAAAGCACGCCTTAAACTCGAACGGCAATGGGAACTTAATATGAATTTTCTCATCGGCAATCAGTATTGCGACATTAGCCGCCGCGGCGAGATTGCGCCCGTTGACGGCGGGTATTTCTGGCAGGAAAAAGAAGTGTTTAACCATATCGCGCCCATTATAGAAACAAGGCTTTCAAAGTTTGCGGACGTTGCGCCGCTGTTCGGGGTAAAGCCTAAAACCGACGACGACAGCGCGGTAAAGGGTGCGGCGCTTTCGGAAAAACTGTTATCGTACGTTTTCGACGAAGGCGACGTAATGTCGACCGTTCAGAAAGTGTGCGTATGGAGCGAAACGTGCGGCACGGGCTTTTATAAAGTGGTATGGAACAACGAGGGCGGCACGGCGGTCGGCGCGGTGAACGGCGAAGAAGTGTTCGAGGGGGAAGCGGAAGTTTTGCCCGTTTCGCCGTTCGAGATATTCCCCGATAATCTTTACGCCGACGATATTGACGGCTGCGCGAGCATTATTCACGCCAAAGCCTTACCCGTCGCAGAGATAAAGAAAAAGTATGGGGTAGAAGTGGACGGCAAAAAGGTCGGTGTGTTCGATTTTGCGGGCGCGCAGGCGGGCGCTAATCGGTTTGCGGACGGAAACGCGGAAATAAAAAGCGCGATGGAAGACGCGGCTATCGTTATGGAAAAGTACGAACTGCCGAGCGACGAGTTCCCTAACGGCAGACTTATCACCGTAGCGGGCGGTAAACTGTTATATTACGGCGAATTGCCCTATAAAAACGGCAAGTCGGGTGCGCGCGGGTATCCGTTTATCAAGCAGGATTGCATTAAGATAGCGGGCAGTTTTTTCGGGCTTTCCGTTATCGAAAGACTTATCCCCGTTCAGCGCGCGTATAACGCCGTCAAAAACCGCAAGCAGGAGTTTTTGAACAGGCTGTGTATGGGCGTTATGACGGTGGAAGACGGTTCGGTGGACGTGGACGCGCTTGCCGAAGAAGGCTTATCGCCGGGGAAAATTCTCGTTTACCGTCAGGGCGGAAAAGCGCCCGAACTTATGACCGAGTTCACCATGCCCGCGAACTTTGCCGAAGAAGAAGAGAACCTTATAAACGAATTCGTGAGAATAAGCGGGGTATCGGACATAACTTCGTCCACCACGCGGACTATGATAACCAGCGGCACGGCGCTTGAAATTTTTATCGAACAGGACGGCGCGCGTATGGCGGTTCACGCGGGGATAATCAGAAACTGTCTGCTATCCGTGGCAAAGCAGATTTTGCGGCTTTACGCGCAGTTTACAGCGGGCGTCCGCGCGCTTATGTTCACCGATAAACTCGGCAAGTTCCGCACCTATTATCTGGACAAAACGGCGCTGTGTTCGGACAACGTGTATCTTCAGAACGAAAACGAATTGTTATACAGTCGCCGCCAGAAAAGGGAAACTATAATGAAACTATATTCGAGCGGGCTTTTGTATGACGAAAACGGCGTTCTGCGTGCGGAAACCAAAGAGAAACTGTTGTCGCTATTCGGATTTAAAGATTTGGACTACCAGAAAGGTATGTCGCGGCTTCAGGAACAGAAAGCGCAGCAGGAGAACGACGTTATACGCCGTAGCGGGCTTGCTATCGAAGAAATAGACGACGACAGAATACACGTGGACGAACACGTAAGATACGTTTTGAGCGAATACGACGAACTTTCAAGCGAAGAAAAGCAAAGGCTTTTCGCGCACGTGAAATCGCACAAAGACAGAATAAATCAAATCAATTTAAAAGGAGAAAAAACCTATGAACGAACTTAAATATGAACAAACGGCGGCAATGCCGGAACCGGAAACGACGACCGCCGCGCCCGATGCGGAAAGCGTAGCGGGCGCGGCGAGTGCCGAAGAACCGACAAATGCGAGCGCCGTCTCATTAGGTAAGTTTAAGGACGTAAACGCGTTGCTTTCCGCATATAACTCGCTTCAGGCTGAATTTACCAAACGCTGTCAGCGCATAAAGGAGTTAGAGAAAAGCGCCCCCGTCGACAAGGATACCCCGACGGAGCAAGCGGAAGCCGAAAATCGGACTTTAAGTATAACCGAAGAAGAAAAACAGGATTTTATCAAAGGCTACTTAAAGGAGATAATGGGCGCTAAAAGCAAGGCGATAGTTATGGACGGTTTGGGCGCGGGCATAAAAACCCCCGCAAAAAAGCCCAAAACGGTGGAGGAAGCGGGCAGCCTCTTTAAAGATATGCTTGCGAAATAAATTATAATTCAAGGAGAAACAATGGCAGTAAATTTAACCAACGCGGACGACGCGTTAAAATCGTATTATCTCGACGCGGTGTCCGAACAACTTAACGAAAACGTAAACCCGTTTTTATCGCTTATCAAAAAGACGAGCGACAGCGTATGGGGCAAAGAAGTAAAGCAACTTGCCGTTCACGGCATTAACGGCGGTATCGGCGCGGGCACGGAAGACGGCAATTTGCCGACTGCACGCGGCAATCATTACGTACAGTTTACTTCCGCGCTTAAAAACCTTTACGGCACGATAGAAATTTCCGACAAAGCGATAAAAGCCACCGAAAACAACTCGGGCGCGTTCGTGTCGCTTTTGAATTCGGAAATGGACGGGCTGTTAAAGGCTTCCGCCTTCAACTTCGGCAGAATGCTTTTCGGCGACGGCACGGGTAAACTCGCCACCGTCGTCAGCGTGGAAGAAGACAATATTTTGGTACTTAACAACGTAAGCGGTCTTATGGAAGGTATGGTCGTCGACTTCAGAACTTCGCAAGGAACGCTTATCTCCGCCGCTTCCGAAAGAGAAATCGTGCTTTTGGACAGGGAAAGTTGCGCCGTACAGATAAGCGGCACGGCTATCACGTCTTCGACCGTTCCCGCGGGCAGCATAATAACCGTTCACGGTTCGTACAATAACGAAATAACCGGTCTTTCCGCTATTTTCGACGCCGATATAGACAACCTTTACGGCGTAAGCAAGAGCGAAAACATCTGGCTTATGCCTTACGTAAGAGAAAACGTCGGCAGATTGAGCGAATCGGCTATTCAGACGGCTATCGACGCGGCGGAAGAAGCGGGCGGCGCTTCCCCCGACGTAATTATTACTTCTTTCGGCGTGCGCCGCGCGCTTATATCCTTGCTTTCGGAAAACAAGCGTTCCGTGGACACTATGGAACTTGCGGGCGGCTTTAAGGGCATATCCTTTAACGGTATACCCGTAGTGGTCGACAGGTTCTGCCCCAAGAACACTATGTATATCTTAAACAGCAAGGACTTCGCGCTTCATCAACTCTGCGACTGGCAGTGGCTCACGGGGGACGACGGCAAAGTGCTTCGTCAGGTTCCCGGAAAACCCGTTTATACGGCAACGCTCGTCAAATACGCGGAACTTATGTGCGCCCGTCCTTACGCGCAGGCTGCGCTTACGGGCATCATAGAAGCGTAATTCTATAAAAAAATTACTTGCGTAATTTACGCCGAGCCGATAGTTCGGCTCGGCGTTTTTACGAAAAGGGGAAAGAAAATGACAGTAAAAGACATATTAAAAACGGCGGCGGCGCTGCTTAATCTTACCGATTGCACGGAATATTTCGCCGCGACCGAAGCGGTGCAAAGTACGGAGCAAGGCGCGGCACAAAGCGCGGCGCAGTGTGCGGAATATCAGCCGTCTGCCGATACTTTGGCGAAAGTCGATATTTTAACGCGGCTTGCGAATATAGTTATAACCGAACTTGCATCATCATTCGTGCCGATGGCGTGCGCGGAAGAAGTGGAAACTTCGGACGGCAAGATAGTGTTTGCTGACCTTGCCCACAAAATAACGCGCGTGCTGTCGGTCAAAAACGAGTTCGGGCACGACGCGGAATTCAAACTTTATCCCGAATACCTTAAAGTGTTCGGCGGAAGATACACTTTAGAATACGAGTATCTGCCCGAGAACTACGCGCTTTCCGATACGGTGGGCTTTACCGAAGGCAAAATAACCGCCGCGCTTTTGGGCTACGGGGTTGCCGCCGAGTATTGTATAACGCAGGGCAGGTTCGAAGAAGCGGTGCTTTGGCGCAAAAGGTATTCTTACGGCGTGGAACGCGCGGTTTTGCCCAAAAACGCCGCTATAAAGGGCAGGTGCTGGCTATGAACGGATTCAGCGCGGTAAATTTGAAAACGCATATTTATAAGCGCGATTTTACCGACGAAAGCGCGGAAATTCCCTTTCTGCGCTTTACGAACACGGGTATAAGCGCGGCAGGCATCACTCCCGTGAAATTTTATCGGGCGGGCGGCGACGTCTACGCGTACTGTTCGGATAAAACCCTGAAAAAAGCGGTGAACGGCGCGTTTATAAACACGGGCTTTACCAGCAACGTAGTGCCGATGGTCGTATCCGTGCTGTATAACGGCAATAATTCGCCGCTTTTTATAGGCGATACGGCGCAGGTTAACGGACAAACGGTAAGCGGCGTGCCGTACGGCGCGGACTGCGCGTTTTTCGGCGGTAGACTGTTTATTGCGGACGGAAACACGGTAAGGTTTTCCGAAGAGTTCGATTTTACCGATTTCACGGTAGGGCTTTCTTTGGGCGGATTTATCAAAGTCGGGGAAGATAGCGGAAACGTATTGCATTTTTCCGCGGACGACGGAAAATTATACGTTATCTGCGAAAAGGCGATATACGCCCTTACGCCGTACGGCAACCAGTACGATTTCACTATGGAAAAGGTATCCGCCTTTGCGCTTGACGTGGCGGCAAACTCGGTGTATACCGTCGGCAACCGCACTTGCTTTATAAGCGGCAACGCGTTTTGCGTGCTTTGCGGCGGCAAAGTGAAAAAGGTTGGCAAAGAAGACTTTTCGGGCTTTACGGTAAAACCTGCGGGCGGGCGCGACGGGATTTATATTCTGCCGCTTTTATCCGGCGGGGCGGAGTACGTTTATGCTTACGATACCGTTTCGGGCAAAGAGATTTTAACACAGGCGGACGGGTTTTCCGTCTACGGCGGGGACGCGGGAAAGTCTGCGGACGACAATCTTTACTCTATCGGCGTAAACACCCGAACGGAAACGACTTTCGCCGAATATTCGGGGGAATACGACTTCGGTTCGTGCCGTAAAAAGGCGGTGTCGAGAGTAGAAGCGCATATCCGCGGCAGCGCGACGGTGGTCGTGCGCGGGGAAGGCGTTTTCCGCGCGACTTTAAGCGAAAAATGCAACAGCGTTTCGTGTTTTCTGCACGGCAGGAGTTTTAATATCGGCTTCGAGAACGCGAGCGAAAATTTTAAGGCGTATAATATCGCCGTTCACTATACCATTTACGGAGATTAGAATATGACGTTTGACACACCTACGACTAAAGACGAGATGTACGAGATACTTCAGGAGATTTTTTACTATTACAGAATACGGCGCGAAGCGGATACGGACGTAAACTTAAACGAGTTGGAACTCGAAAGACTGTCTTACACGCCTATGACCGAATTAGAGATAACCGCGAAAGCGCAGGCGCTGGTTAAAAGCGCGCAGGAAGAAAAGGTTTTAAACTATAAACGGAAACTTTCCGACGAGATAGCGGAACTTACCGCGCGCGTCGCGGCATACGGCACGCAAAAACTTGCCGCGGAAGCCGCCGCGCGTGCTTCTTACGCCGCGGCGGAACAGAAAGCCGAACGGGAAGCGGTAAAGCGCGGGATAGCGGAGAGCAGCGCGGTAATAGACAGGATAGCGGAAATTCAGACGGCGCTTGCCGCGGAGATAATAGCAATCGACGCGGACTACGACCAGAAGATAGCGGCGGCGCAGGCGCGAATAACCGCGTTAAACACCGATTTGACGGGCGCGGACAACTATTACGCGCAGGTGTTTGCCTACGAAGTCGCCGCCGAAAAGGAGAAAATCAAGGACGACGAAGCAAAACTTATACGCGAGGTATTTAAGTACAACAACGGGCTTGACGAAAAGGAACAGCGTGCGGAAAACAGCATCATTACCACCACGCGCTCTTTAGAACTTCGATATATGAATATCGCGTCCAACTTCTTTACCAAAGACCAACTTGTGGAAATGGGGTATTATACCGACGCAATCGCCTGCGTTCGCGCCTACTACGACACTTTGAGCGCGGTAGCCGCGTATCAGCAGATAGCGCACGACGCTAAAGTCGCAATATACCTTGACGATTACTATACCAACGTGGTTTATATGTATAAGACTTTAACCGAATAATTTTTTAGCGTAAACGCCCCGAAACGTGAAATTAAGACGCGTTTCGGGGCTTTACTTATTTTCGGTAATGTGGTACAATAATACTTAATTATGACGAAAAAGATAAAAATAGGCAATTTATTTATCGGCGGCGGCGAAAAAATAGCCGTTCAATCTATGGCGACGTATAAAACGTGTACCGAAAAAGCGGCGCTTCAGGCGGAAGAGTTAGAAAGTGCGGGTTGCGATATCCTGCGCTTTTCGGTGCTGGATAATGATGACGCGGCGGCTTTTAGCGCAATAAAAAAGCGGGTTAAAATGCCGCTTGTCGCGGATATACATTTCGATTATAAATTAGCGCTTAAAGCGATAGACGGCGGGGCGGATAAAATCCGCATTAACCCCGGCAATATCGGCGCGATAGCGGGCGTTCGCGCCGTGGCGGAAGCGGCGAAAGCGAACGGCGTTCCGATACGCGTCGGTTCTAATACGGGCAGTATTGAAAAAGACTTTCTGTTAAAGTACGGCAGAAACGAAGTTTCGCTGGGCGAAAGCGCGTTAAAACAAGTCGCTATTTTAGAAAAATACGGCGTTCACGATATAGTCGTTTCGGTCAAAGCGTCAAGCGTGCCGCTCACCGTAAAAGCCTACGAATACGTCGCGGCAAAAACCGATTACCCCTTGCATCTCGGCGTCACGGAAGCGGGTACGGAATACGGCGGTACTATTAAAAACGCCGCGGCACTCGGCGCGCTGCTTATCCGCGGCGTGGGCGACACGATACGCGTAAGCCTTTCCGCAGACCCCGTACGTGAAGTGGTTGCGGCTAAAACCCTGCTTTCCGCGCTGGAAAAAAGCGGTACGGGTGCAAATCTCGTCGCTTGCCCCACCTGCGGTAGGTGCGAGTGGGACTGTATGGCGTTCGCCGCCAAAACCGAAAAGTACCTTGCGACGGTGAATAAACCCATAAAAGTAGCCGTTATGGGCTGCGTGGTAAACGGCCCAGGGGAAGCGCAGGACGCGGACGTTGGCGTTGCGGGCGCAAAAGGCGGGTGCATTATTTTTTCGCACGGGAAAGTGCTTAAAACGGTCAAAAGAGAAGATTTGGAACGGGAATTTTTTGCGGAGATAGATAAATGTATACTGTAAAAAACAGTACGGAATTTTTAGCG
>CAMORY010000130.1 GCA_946624395.1 uncultured Clostridia bacterium
GCGGATATAGAACGGCTTAAAAACGCGGTATATTGCGGCGACGGCACGGTTGGGGGCGCGCTTGCGCTTTACGGCGACGAAAATCTTTCGGAAACGATAGACGCCGCGGCGGATACTTTCTGTAATATGAAAACCAGCCGCGAAGTGCTGGAGTTTTCGGACAGGGTTATGCATCTTTCTGACGGGGTGAAACGTTTTCTTTCGGTAATGGAACTTATCTGCCGTGATTTTATAGTTTACGTAAACGGCGGCGACACGATTAAAAACAGGGCGCTACTTATGCGGGTTAAAGACGCAGAAGGCTTTACCGCGGGCGCGCTTATTTACATAGCGGATAGGATTGCGGACGCAAAACGTCGGCTTTCCGCAAACGGAAACCCGCAAGCGGTTTTAGAGAGATTTCTGTTCGCGTTTTTGGAGGGCAAACATAAATGGCGGAAGTTATAGGCGTAAAATTTAAAAATACAGCCAAAATATATTATTTTTCGCCCCTTAAAGGGGTAAAGGACTATCCCGAAAAGGCGGGCGTTATAGTTGAAACGGCAAAGGGGTTAGAGTATGGCACGGTGGTTTTCGGGTTGAAAACCGTTGCGGACGAAACGATAACCCACCCGTTAAAACCCATAATGCGGCTGGCAACGGCGGAAGACGAAAAACAAGTTCGGGAAAATAACGAAAAAATCCCCGACGCGATGGAAAAAGCGCGGGAGAAAATAGCCGAACTTAATCTCGATATGAAACTTATCGGCGCGGAATACGCGTTCGACGGCAAAAAACTGACTTTTTACTTTTCCGCGGAAGAGAGAGTGGACTTTCGTGAACTCGTAAAAAGTCTTGCGTCGCTTTTCAAATTGAGAATAGAACTCCGTCAGGTCGGCATAAGGGACGAAACAAAGATTTTGGGCGGCATAGCGCCGTGCGGCAGAACCTGTTGTTGCGCGGGCGCGATGAGCGATTTTGCCAAAGTTTCCATAAAGATGGCGAAAAATCAGGGGTTGCACCTTAACCCGTCCAAGATAAGCGGGCTTTGCGGCAGGCTAATGTGCTGCTTGGAATACGAAAACGAATATTACGAAAAGGCGTGCAAATTAGTGCCGAAAGTCGGCGGAACGGTGGGAACGCCCGAAGGGGAAGGCACGGTCGTTTCCAACGATATGCTGAAAATGATTTCCAAAGTGAAAATTTTAAAATCCGACGGCAGCGAAGTGTATAAGGATTTCAACGTTAAAGATTTAGAGTTTAAGCGTAGAAACTGCGCGGATTGCGATAACGGCGCGGCGGAAGACGACGACAACGATAAAGAGTAAAAAGCGATAAAAAAGGGCGAAAAGTTTTCGCACGGTATTGCAAAAGCGAAAATTTTGTGCTACAATAATTAAACAGAAAAAACGGAGGTTTACGAAAATGGCATACAAAATAAGTGATGCGTGCATTTCTTGCGGGTCTTGTGCAGACACCTGCCCCGTAGGCGCGATAAGTCAGGGCGATACGCAGTACAATATCGACCCCGCACAGTGCGCAAGTTGCGGCGCGTGCGCTGCGGGCTGCCCCGTAGAGGCGATTTCGGAAGAATAACTTGCGAAAAAGAAATCAAGGCGCGAAAAATTTTCGCGCCTTGAATTTTATTGATAGCCCGCTGCCGCGGGCGCGGCAATCCCGTTGTCTTAAATATGAAAAAACTTGAGTATTTATCCGATAAAACACAAATTTATCAGGACGACGAATTTTACACTTTCACGTCCGACGCTATCCTTTTGTCAAAGTTTGCGGCGGTTAAAAGGGGCGACGTCGTCGCGGACTTTTGCGCAGGCGTGGGCGTCGTGGGGTTTAACCTTTACGCGTTAAATCCCGATAAAATTTCTTCGCTTACTTTTTTCGAGTTGCAAAAACCGCTTTTTGACCTTTGCGAAGAAAATATTGCCTTAAACGGCAAAACGGGCGAGTTTAACGCCGTGCTTGGCAGGGTTCAGGACTTACCTAAAGAGTTTTACGGCAAATTTTCTTTAATAGTCTGCAATCCGCCTTACGGGAAAGACGGTACGGGTGAAAAAAACCTGTCCGAACACATCGCGGCGTGTCGGTCAGAAGTGTATTTAACGCTTGAAGAACTGACAAAATCAGCGGCTTTGGGGCTTAAATTCGGCGGCAGGTTTTGTGTCGTGCATCGCGCGGACAGACTTGCGGACGTTATAAGTTTTATGCGTAAATACGGTATAGAACCGAAAAGGCTTACGCCCGTCGCGGCGAAAGGCAAAGCGCCCTATCTTATACTTGTCGAAGGGGTAAAGGGCGGCAAAAGCGGACTTAAGTTTTTGGAAACGCTGTATAATTAGAAACGATAATCTGTCATTGCGAGCGAAAGCGAAGCAATCTAAAACTATAATCGAAGAGATTGCCGCGCCCGCTAACGCGGTCTCGCAATGACGTAATAAAAAAGGAGCGACAGTGCTTTATTTTATAGCGACGCCGATAGGCAACTTAAAAGATATATCGTACAGGGCGGTGGAAACGCTTTCTATCGTGGACGAAATAGCGTGCGAAGATACGCGGCACTCTATAACTCTTTTATCCGCGTACGGAATAAAAAAACCGCTGTTTTCCTATCATAAGTTCAACGAAAAAGAAGAGTGCGAAAAGATTATAGAAAAACTTAAAAGCGGTAAAAATATAGCCGTTATATCGGACGCGGGCATGCCCGTTATTTCAGACCCCGGCAATATTTTGGTAAACGCGTTAAAAGAAAACGGGCTGGAGTTTACGGTTATCCCCGGGGCGAACGCCGCGCTTTCCGCGCTTGTTCTTTCGGGCTTTAACGCGGATAAGTTCGTTTTTTTAGGGTTTTTGCCCGAAAAGAAAAGCGACAGGGAAAATCTTTTGAACGAATACAAAAATCTTTCGGCAACGCTTATATTTTATTCCGCCCCGCACGATATTAAAAAAGACGTGGCGACGTTATATTCCGTGCTTGGCAAAAGATTCGCCGCGGCGGTAAAAGAGATAACCAAAATGCACGAACGCGCGGAATTTTTTAATTTACAAGACGGATATGACAGAGAGCCGAAAGGCGAATACGTTTTGGTAGTCGAAGGCGCAAAAAAGAACGCGGAATACGCAAATCTTTCGGAAGAAGAACATATAAAAACGTATATAAATAGCGGTATGGATAAAAAAGAAGCGCTAAAGCGCGTTGCGAAAGAGCGCGGTGTTTCTAAATCTTCGCTTTATAAATATACTATAGAAA